>JANORU010000225.1:0-4640 GCA_031415475.1 Hyphomicrobium sp. | reverse complement strand
GGCCGGTGCCGGACGGCATGGCGGCGGTGACGGCGACGATCGACGGATCGCGGGTTGCCTCGCTGATCAATGCGTTGGCATAGACGGCGGTGTAGCCCGGTGCCTTGCTGACCGACTTGAACTGGCGGCCGGAGGCGACGTCAAACTTTTCAACGCCGTGATAGCGGTCCTTAGCGGTCACCGCGGGCTCGTAGCCGTAGCCTTTTTCGGTGAGCACATGAATGATGACCGGCCCATCGATCTCATCGCGTGCTTTGGTCAGTACGTCGATGAGTTCTTCGACATCATGGCCGTCAAACGGACCGGCATACCGCACGCCGAGGTGATCGAACAGCGTGCTTTCGCCGGCAAAACTTGGCAATCCGGATTGATGTAGGGCAGCCTGCCTCGCCGCCCGATCCGGTTTTTTCGAGCGTAGGCCGCGCAGATACTCCGACAGCGCGCCCGACGGCGGCGCTATCGACATGTCGTTGTCGTTGAGGATGACGACCAGCTTGCGTTTCTGGGCACCGATATTGTTGAGGGCTTCGTAGGCCATGCCGCCCGACATGGCGCCATCGCCGACGACCGCGATGACATCAAAATCTTTCCGCTTCAGGTCGCGAGCCGTCGCAAATCCCAGTGCCGCAGACATGGCCGTGGAACTGTGGGCTGCGCCAAAGGGATCGAATTCGCTTTCGTGCCGGGACGTAAATCCAGATAGCCCGCCGCCTTGACGGATCGACCGCATCCGGTCGCGCCGCCCGGTCAGAATCTTGTGGGGATAGCACTGATGGCTGACGTCCCAAACGAGCTTGGCGTGTGGCGTATCGAACACCCGATGGATCGCAACTGTCAGCTCGACGACCCCGAGGCCCGCCCCAAGGTGGCCGCCTGTTTCGGAGACGATATTCAGCATGTCGGTCCGCAGATCGCGCGCCAATCGCGGCATATCTGACGCTGGCAAACGGCGGAGATCATCTGGCACGGTCACTTTATCAAGTGGCGACTCGAACGACGGAAGCGCACTGATGACGATCGGTTTTGTGCCGTCCATGGTTCGCTCACTCATGGCGAGTCCTGTCTTATTGCTGGGAGGCTTTTGCGAAGAATGTTGGCCGGCACATCAGGCCTGATCAAGAGCGGAGCCAAAATGCGGCCAGCCATGGCCGTCATGGCCACGGTGATGATGGCAGTGCAGTCCGGGGTGGTGATCACCTTGCTCGCCATGCGCTCGACATGTCTTGCGTTCAACGCTGCTGAACGGCGGTTTCCGGGGGTGGCCGCAGCGTGCTCGTTGCGTGCTACGGGCTCCCTTCACTCTTCATTAGACGACGCTCAATCCGGAATGTAAAGTAGAATTGACGTAAATCACGGTGTACAGTTGGGGCCAGTCGGCCGGCCCGTGCTGGCCCACTACTGGCCCAGTACTGGCTATGACCAAAAGGCCCCTTCCGCGCTACACTGCGGCAGGGCAGGCGGCGGCCCGCGGCAAGCCAACGAGGAGACGAAGTCATCGGCAAAGCGATCGACATGATTTTGGTCGGCGGTGGATTGGCCAATAGCCTGATTGCCTTGTGCATGAAGCGGCGGCGGCCGGACGTGCGCCTCAAGATTATCGAGCGTGGCGCCGCACTCGGCGGCAACCATACCTGGTCGTTTCACTCACCCGACATTGATCCTGACAATTGGGACCTGATCGCGCCGTTGATCGTTGCCTCCTGGCCAGATCAAGAGGTGCGATTTCCACGCCTGCTGCGAACGCTCGCCACTGGCTACAATTCCATTTCGTCCGCACGGCTGCATGACGTCGTCACAGAAGCCGCCGGCGCCGATATCCTGCTGTCAACGGACGTCCAATCGGTGACGCCGAACTCGGTAACCCTTGGCGACGGGTCACGGCTCGAAGCAACGTGCGTGATCGACGGCCGGGGATTCGTCCCGCAAGGTGCGTGGACGCTCGGATACCAGAAATTTCTCGGCCTCGAAGTCGAGCTGGCTGAACCCTCCGGCCTCGCGCGGCCGATCATCATGGATGCAACCGTTGATCAGATCGACGGCTATCGGTTCGTCTTTTCTATCCCGTTCTCGGATCGCGTAATGCTGATCGAGGACACATATTATTCGCCGGTTCCTGGGCTGGACACCACCGAACTCGAACAGCGCACGCGCGATTACGCAGCCCGTTCGAACTGGAACATCACAAAAGTGACTCGGCGCGAAGCCGGCGTGCTGCCGATCGTTCTGGCCGGAGATATCGACAAGCTGTGGGACAGCGTTGAAGACCCGGACGTTCCCAAATCCGGCCTCAGAGCGATGATGTTCCACCCGACGACAGGATACTCGCTACCCGACGCCGTCCGGCTCGCCAGCCGTCTCAGCCAGCAGACCACACTGACGTCGGCATCGGTCGCGGCCTTCATTCGCAATCAATCCAAGACGGCATGGCGCGAACGATCATTCTACCGGATGCTCAATCGCTTGCTGTTCATAGCCGCAGAGCAGGATGAACGGGTGGATGTGATGGAGCGGTTTTATACCCTCCCCGAGGGCCTGATCCGCCGCTTCTATGCCTGCCACCTGACGAGCGTCGACAAGGCCCGCATTCTGATCGGCCGGCCGCCGATTTCCGTAGTACGAGCATTGCAATCGGTCGGAGAGGTTAGCACGAGCCGCCCATGAGTGATGACTTGACCGTCAGCAATCAAACTTCAGCTCGATTGAACCATAGCTGGGACGATGAAGCCGTGCTGGCACTGTGCCGGGAGCGGATCGCCGCCGGCTCAAAGAGCTTCGCCGGCGCGTCCCGGCTGTTTGATGACCGCACCCGCGATTATGCCATGATGCTTTATGCGTGGTGCCGGCACTGCGACGACGTGATCGACGATCAAACCCTTGGATTTGCGACGGACACGGTTGCAACACCCGGATCGAAAGCACCGGCCCTGGAAAAACTCCGCGCCGACACTCTGGCCGCTATGCGCGGCACATCACATGACCCGGTGTTTCATGCCCTCGGCCGGGTGGTGACCGAGTGCCAAATTCCCGAACGCCATCCGATTGAGTTGATCGATGGCTTTGCCATGGACGTTGAAGGCCGCAGCTACGAAACAATCGAGGATACGCTCGCCTATGGTTATCACGTCGCCGGTGTGGTCGGCGTCATGATGGCGATGGTGATGGGCGTCAGAAATCGCGATACACTCAATCGTGCCGCCGATCTCGGCATCGCGTTCCAGCTCACCAATATCGCCCGCGATGTCCTGGCCGATGCGTCGGCCGGCCGCGTGTACCTGCCCGGTCAATGGCTCGACGAGGCCGGCATTCCGCGCCATTGCGTGCGCGATCCGCGCTATCGGGCGGCCGTCCATGGCGTGGTCGTGCGGTTGCTCGATACCGCCGACGATTATTACGATTCAGCTCGCGCCGGAATCATTCAACTGCCCTACCGGTGCGCCTGGGCCATTACGACCGCGCATCATATCTATCGCGATATCGGCAACATCGTCCGCCGCCGCGGGCCGGCCGCCTGGGACCGCCGCGCGGTCGTTTCCCGGCCCAGAAAATTAGCTGGAGCGGGGCGCGCCCTTGTCCGCGCAACGCTCGTCAAGACCTTCTTGAGCAATGCCGGTATTCCGGATCGCGACGGACTTTGGACCAAGCCGGGGCTCGGAGCATGAGCCGGATTATTGAGCTTTATCTCGACTGCAGCGCGCGGCGGACCGTCGGCAGCCGCCACCACGGTTCGCCCGGTTTCAGGTGGTGCTCATGATGGTAGCCGAAGTGATAGCAGGTCAGCAGCGACAGCCACGGCGGATAGGCGTTGGAGCGAGCATGATGCTGGTCGACGAACGGCTCGTCCGGCTCATGGCGATGCGGCAGGTAGGTTCCAAACGTGAAGAGTTGCAGCGACGAGAGCACTGCGGGGATGACCCAGAACACTGCCATATTGAGCGGGCTAGCACCGAGCACGCCGGCATAGAGCGCGCTCTGCGCCGCCATGAAAGCGAACATGCGCCACGAGAGATACTCCGACATGAACTTGCCGTACCAAGCGACAAGGCTCTGCGGTTGCGGTTCGGCAAAGTCCGGGTCCTCGGCGGTGCCCGAATAGCGATGATGCTCGATGTGCTTGCCGAGCAAGTGACGGTAGGAAAACCCGGCATAGATGCCGACGCAGAGCTGGCCGATCAGCCGGTTGAGGCGTGCGTTACCCGGCACCAGAGAGCCGTGCATGCAATCGTGCGCGATGATGAAAAGGCCGACGTACAGCCAGCACAGAACAGCCGCTATCAGCGGCGCCAACCATACGCTACCGGCCGTCCACTCAAAGAAAAATACGGCATAGATGTGCACGGCAATCCACGACACGATCAGCGCTATCGCCAAGCTCAAGCCAACGGTCGCGTTGCGCCGACGATGCGCGAAAATGGACGTATCGGGTTGAGTGGCCGTCGTCATTGCTGTGGTCCAGTGAGGTTCGGCGGTCGTTGTGCAATTGCTCGGCAAAATGCTGCCCTTCCACTCGCTTCGAGGCAAGTGAAGATTTGGCTACCCGAGTACCCTGGGCGGCGGTTGCCTTCGGGTGTCGCCATGCAATCCGGCGACGCGGCCAACACCATGCGAGCTTACACATGAATATCCAGGTCTCAGCGTCGGCC
>JANORU010000224.1:0-2246 GCA_031415475.1 Hyphomicrobium sp. | reverse complement strand
GGCGGTGCCCACGAATCGGTCATGCCGGTATTCTAGCGAAGCCCCTATAAGGTGCGCTCACTATTCATACCCACTTCAACCGTAAGCCAATGGCGATGCGAATAGGCGATGGATGCCACTAGCCAAATAGCGACAAGTCCGACAATAGGCAGCAATTGCAGCCCATTTCTCCTTTTCTTCACGCCACAGCCTTCGGCACGCCGGCTGACGCGGCTGCACCATCACTAACCCCCGCCGCCTCCACCAACGCCGCTGCCTTCGCGGGCCGCTTGGCCAAAGTCTCTTTCGCCACCACCAAAGCCGTCACGTAATCCGGTTTGCCGGAGCCGAGTAGCGGGATCTTGTCGACGACCAGGATTTCGGCGGGGACGTTCAACTCCGACACGCCTTTCATGCGGGCGTGACGCTGGAACGCCTCGAGTGTGCACGCGGCATCGGTCGTCATCAGAACCAGCTTCTCGCCTTTGCGCGCGTCGGGCACTGACACGACGACGGTAATCAGGCTCGGCCACAACTCGGCGCTCAAGGCTTCAACCGCCGACAGCGAGACCATCTCGCCGGCGATCTTGGCGAAGCGCTTGGCGCGGCCCTTGATCGAGATGTAGCCCTGCGCATCGATGGCGACGATGTCGCCGGTGTCGTGCCAGCCCTCGGGCGGCGCTTCGAGCACGCCCGGATTGTCGGCCCGCATATAGCCGAGCATCACGTTCGGCCCGCGCACGTAGAGGCGGCCGCCCTCGGCGATACCGGGCACGGGGTCGAGGCGGGCTTCCATCAGCGGCGCGAGGCGGCCGACGGTGCCGGACTTGTTGGCGAGTGGGGTATTGATGGCGAGCACGGGCGCGGTTTCCGTCACGCCGTAGCCTTCCAGGATGCGCACGCCGAATTTGTCCATGTAGGTCTGCCGCGTGCGGTCTTTCACAGCCTCCGCACCGGCAACAATCAAACGAATACGATGGAAGTCATAGGGGTGCGCGGCGCGCGCGTAGCCGTTGAGGAACGTGTCGGTGCCAAACAGAATCGTGCTGTTGGAGCCGTACACGAGTTCCGGCACGATGCGGTAATGCAGCGGCGAGGGGTAGAGGTAGACCGGTACGCCGCCGGTCAGCGGCATGATGAGCCCGCCCGTCAAGCCGAACGAGTGGAACACCGGCATGACGTTGAACACCTTGTCCTGGCCGTTGACCGCGATGCGGTGCAGGCACTGGAAGGCATTCGCCAGCAGGTTTTTGTGGGAGAGGACGACGCCCTTCGGCGTGCCTTCCGAGCCGGAGGTGAACAGGATCGCGGCCGGATCGTCGGCCGTGCGGATCACTTGCGCTTTCGAGCCAGCCAGAAGCCCACGGATTTTATCGGCGGTCGTGATCGTCTGTTTGACGTCTTCGAGGTAGACGATTTTGCAAGTTTCCGAGAGTTTCGAAATGACGTCGCCGAGCTTGCCCTTGTCGATGAAGGCGCGCGCGGTCAGGATGACCTCGACCTTGGCCGCCTGGCAGGCGAGGCTCATGCTGTGCGCGCCGGCCGTGAAGTTCAGCATCGCCGGCACGCGGCCGATCGACTGGAGCGCGAAGAATGTGACCGCGACGCCGGCTGAATTGGGCAGCAACACGCCGACCGAGCTGCCGACGAGCGCCAGTGGCTCAAGCTTCGAGCCGAGCACCTGCGCGCTGGTGATGAGTTTCTTGTAAGAAAGATGCGTGCCGAGCGCGTCTTCGATCGCCGGTTTGCCGGTGTCGCGCGTCGCCTTCGCTTCGGCCAGCGCTGAAAACAACGTCTGGTCGAGGTTGGCAGTCCGCACGGCGGTGTTGACCATGATGTCCTGCAACGCCGCGCCCGCCGCCTGACGGCGCGTCTTGCCGCGCAAGCTCTGATCGACCGGCAGCTTGACCGGCGGCAGGATGGTGACGCGGGTTTTAGGGAACCAGGCCTTCTTGGTCTGCGCGCTATTCAGATAGCCGAAGTACGAGCGCTCGGGGCCTTCGATGCGAACGGGGATGACGACCGCGTCGGCTTTGTCGGCGATCATCGCCGTGCCGTCGTAGACCTTCATCAGGCCGCCGGTGGTGGTGAGACGGCCTTCCGGGAAGATGACGAGCGTCTTGCCGGTCTTCACGTCGTTGATGAGATGGCGCATCGACAGCGGCTTGGTCGGGTCAACCGCATGGGTAGTCGCGAACGACAGGAACGGCTTTACCCACCAGCGCGACGCGATGCCGGTGTCGATGGCGTAGGTCGCGTGCTCGGGC
>JANORU010000223.1:0-9948 GCA_031415475.1 Hyphomicrobium sp. | reverse complement strand
GACAAGCCGAAGCCCGCCGGACACGGCGCAAAATCCCCACGGCAGAATGCTTCAATTTGGCCCAGGGAGGCTCTGCAGTGTTCGGCAATGACGCGGCGGTTTACCGATTGTTGAAGTTTAGTCATTGAAATCATTCAAATTTTCTCTCTTTCGTTCAAACATTATTTGCCATGAGTAGCCAATACTCGGCGTCCGCTAGGGTGCGCCTGCTCCCTGGTTCTGGTGTGCGTCGGGTGGGCTTTTCTCGTGCTGTTCAAAGTGTCCTGGCCAAGCCGGCTTGCCGGCAGCCTGATTGCCGTATCGATTTCTGCGTCGACCACCAGCCGCGCCGAGGCGCAGTCGTGGTTCGAGACGCTATTCGGCGGCTTCTCCAAACCGGTCGCGACGCGCAAGGCCGTTCCTGAAACACGGACACAAAGGCCGCGAGTGTTGACGTTCCAACCCTCTGGTGGCCGCGAAGACTTTTCCCAGTTTCAAAGTCACCGCCGCGATGACGATGGCTACGCGCGCGACCCGGCCTACGGCGGCAGTTACAAGACCGTCTGCGTTCGGATGTGCGACGGCTACTATTGGCCGATGAGCGCATCGGCCTCGGGTCAGCGCATCAATGACGATGCCAAACGGTGCGAGGCAAGCTGCCTTGGTGAAGCCAAGCTGTTCTATCTGCCGAAGGCGAGCAGCGACATGCGCGCCATGGTCGATCTCAGAGGCACCTCTTACGGCTCGCTCAAAACGGCCTATCGCTATCGGCTTGGCTTGATAGCCGGATGTGGCTGCAAAGCGGCCCCCTGGTCCATGCCGGAGGTTGCCCGTCACGACGGATATGCCGCCAAGGATGCAGAAAAAGTGGCGCTGCAGGACAAAGCAATTCGAGAAGCAACCGAGCCCGACGAGATTTCAGGTCTCATTGCCGCCGCCGAGCTGCAGCCCGCGGGCGAGTTGCAAAACGTGGCCGCTTTGAGCGCGGCGGAGAGCGGCAGCAGCGCGATGAGCCTGGCGGACGCGGCCAGCGAATTTGCGCACATGATGCCAGGGCCGGCAGGAAGCGCGATCGACCTCAGCGAAAATTCGCAACCAGCCGGCGAAGTGACTGTCAGCGCCGCCGATTTGGAAGAAGCGTTAACCGAAGTCGCGGTCTGGACGTTCGATGATCAGCCGTCAGCATCGGCGATCGCGGCAAGAAAATCACAACAAGCTGCGCGCAAGCACTCAGCACGCCGTTTGGCTCCGATCCGCACGGCGGCCTTGAAGTCGAAATCCCTCAGCACGTCCGGTTCGGGATTTGGCGGCTTTATGTCGTCGTTCTCAAGCAATTACGTGTGGCCGGGCGATAGCGCGCAACGCCGCCGCTGAAACGTCAACCCGTCTGCCAATCTTCGTAGGCGCTGGGGGTCGCTCCGGCGAGCGGAAAACCTTGCTCGACAACATAAGGCCCGCCGCCTGTGCGAGGCTTTGACGAAAACAATACGAACTGCTCGACCACAAACGGTTTACTGCGATAGCCGCCGCGAAGTTGCAGAAATTTCGCCAGGTCATCGATCCGGACATGGCTGAGGCGAGCCAGCGTAATGTGCGGTTTGAAGGCGCGCTTTTCCGCCGGCACGCCTGCTGACCGCGCCGCCCGTTCATGGGCGCGGGCCAATGCTTCGAGTTCCGCTGATGGTGCAAGAACAGCATAGAGGACGCGCGGGTCGTTGCCGCCGAACGTGGCGAGCCCGATGATCCGCAGTTCGAACACCGGCTGATCGATCAGCGACAAGGCATCGGCAAAATCGGCGGCGGTTCGCCGGTCGACATCGCCGGCAAAGCGCAGCGTCAGGTGCAAGTCGTCGTCGTCAATCCAATGGACGCCGGGGAGCGGTTGCGACAGTGCGGACAGCTCATCACGGATCCCATCAGGCAACTCAAGACCGGTGAACAGACGCATCATGACAAGTGCTCATGACTTGGATTGAACGGCAGCGGATTTGGCCTTCACGCGCTGAAGCAGCTCTTCGACCTTCGGGACAATGCCCTCGACGATCTTCGCTACCCCTTTGGCGTTCGGGTGCAGTCCGTCCGACAGGTTGAAGGCGGGGTCGAGCGCAATGCCATCGAGAAAGAATGGATAGAGGATCAGGCCATGCGCGGCGGCGAGTTCTGGAAACATCTTGTCGAAGGTGACGGCGTAGTCGTCACCCCAGTTCTTCGGTGCTCGCATTCCTGTCAGCAGCACTTCGATGCCGCGCGACTTCAGCCGGGCGATAATCGCGTCTAGGTTCTTGCGGGCAATGGCCGGATCGATGCCGCGCAGGCCATCGTTGGCCCCGAGTTCGAGAATGACGGCCTCGGTACCCGCAGGAATGGCCCAGTCGAACCGTTCGAGACCGGCGGCCGTCGTATCGCCGGAGACCCCGGCGTTGAGAAGTTCGAGACTGTGACCGCGTGCGGCCAGCGCGCGGTCAAGTTGCGCCGGGAAGGCATCGCCCGGCGGCAGCAAGAAGCCGGCCGTCAGGCTATCTCCGAAGGCGACGATTTTCACGGGCGCCTCCCCGGCGGTGGCCGGCCGCAATGCGGCAAATGCCAACCCGCAATTGACGGCGAGCACGGCAGCTCCCAAGTGAACAGCAAGTGATCGCAACATTTTTCGGCCTCACGCATCGGGCAAGCGTCAGTCATGAGGTAGAGAGAGTTGCACTGCAACACAAGCCGTCGGATGTTCACGTCCGCTCGGTGCCCTGCATTTTAAAAAGGCCATCTTCCCTTGTCCGAACCCATCCTTGTACTCAAAGACGTCGGCTTGACCCTTTCGAGCCGCGCCGGACCGGTCGATATTCTACGCGGTGTCTCGCTCGACGTCGGGCGCGGCCAATCGGTCGCCATTGTCGGACCGTCGGGCTCGGGCAAGTCGTCCCTGCTGATGGTGATCGCCGGTCTCGAGCGTCCGACCCACGGTACTGTTCGGGTTGCCGGACATGACTTCACAGGGCTTGGCGAAGATGCGCTGGCGCGTGTGCGCGGCGAAAAGATCGGCATCGTCTTCCAGTCGTTCCATCTCGTGCCGACCATGACGGCGTTGGAAAATGTGGCTTTGCCGTTGGCGTTCTCCGGCCGGGCGGATGCCGATGCCGTGGCGCTGGCCCGGTTAAATGAGGTTGGTCTGTCGCATCGCCTCGATCACTACCCGGCGCAGTTGTCGGGCGGCGAGCAGCAGCGTGTTGCATTGGCCCGCGCCTTGAGCAGCGACCCCGATCTCATTCTCGCCGATGAGCCGACCGGCAATCTCGATGGCAAGACGGGACGGGCCATCGCCAGCCAGCTGTTCGATTTGCACAAGAGCCGGGGCGTGACACTCATTCTCGTCACCCACGACGAACGCCTGGCGGGTGAGTGCGAACGGGTTATCCGCATGGGTGATGGCCGGATCGTCGAAGATCGCAAGGCGAAAGCGGCATGACCACGGTAACGGCCACGTCTTCGGGTCGTGACGGCAACGACGTGCCGTGGCGCTTCGTGTTCGAACTCGCACGCCGTGAATTGCGCGATGGGCTCGCCGGGTTCTACGTCTTTATCGCCTGCTTGGCGTTGGGTGTTGCCGCCATAACGGGCGTCGGCGCACTGTCTGATGCGCTGCGCGCCGGCTTCGAGCGCCAGGGCGAAATGATCCTCGGCGGCGATGCCACGTTCGCACGCAGCCACACCCGCGCCACCGACAACGAACGCGCGTGGTTCAATGGCAATGGCCGGATGAGCGAAACGGCGACGCTCCGAACCATGGCGCGGCGGCTCGATGGCGAAGATCAGGCGTTGATCGAGGTGAAGGCGGTCGATGCAGCCTATCCGATGGCCGGCGAGGTCAAAGTGAAGGACGGCGCGCCGTACGCCGAAGCGGTCAAACGGGGTGCGATTGCCGACCCGGTGCTTCTTGAACGGTTGGGTATCAAGGTCGGCGACAAAATTCGCATTGGTGCGTATGACATCGAAATCGCCGCTGTGCTGGTCTCGGAACCCGATGGCTTGATGGATCGCCTCACCTACGGTCCGCGCGTGTTCGTCTCAATCGAGACGTTGCAAGCGACCGCGTTGCTTCAGCCGGGAACGCTGGTGCGCTGGCGCTATGCGTTAAGGCTGGGCGATCGCAGCGCGGCAAGCCCAACTGGTCTCAAGACCTTTCGGGATCAGGCGCAAAAGGCGCTGCCCGAGGCCGGGTTTGTCGTTGCCGACCGGCGTGATCCGTCGCCGCAAGTGAGCCGCACCATCGAACGGTTGCGCCAGTTTCTCACCTTGCTCGGCCTGACCTCGCTGATGGTCGGCGGCGTCGGCGTCGCCAACGCCGTTTCGACATTCATCGACCGGCGCCGCACAGTCATCGCCACGATGAAGAGCCTGGGCGCTCCGAGCCGGACGATCTTTGCGGTGTTTCTGACGCAAGTTATGGCGATGGCCACGGCCGGCATCCTGATTGGGCTGTTGGCCGGACTAATAGTTCCGGGCGCGCTGGCGTCGGCCTTTGGGGATGCCCTGCCGATTAAGCCGGAATTCGATCTGTCGTTCGGCAGCGTCGCCGCTGCGGTTGCATACGGTATTCTAGTGACGCTGCTGTTTGCGCTGGTGCCACTTGGCCGGGCTGAGAAAGTCAGCCCGAGTGTGCTGTTTCGCGACGAGATTGCACCTCAGTCCGTGCGCCTCGCGCCGCGTATCTTATGGATGCTGGCGTTGTCGGCCGCGGCTTTGGTGGCGTTCGCGATTTTGACGTCGGACTCGAAGCGCATTGCGCTGTTCTTCTGCGCTGGTCTGGTTCTGGTGTTCGGGACATTCGTGGCACTGGCCCATGCCGTAACCTGGGCCGCCCGCCGCGTTCGCCGCCGGCCACGCCAGCCCTCACTCGCGTTGGCGCTGGCCAATCTGGCCGCGCCCGGCGGGCTTGCCCGGTCGGTCGTGATTTCACTTGGCTCCGGCCTGTCGTTGCTGGTTGCCGTCGCGCTTGCAGACTCGTCCCTCATTGATGAGTTGTCCGATCGCCTGCCAGAGCAATCCCCCAATTACTTCCTGCTCGATATCGCCAAGGCCGATTATCAAGGCTTGAAAGGCGTGGTTGCCGCCCAGTTTCCAGCCGCCAAACTGTACGATGCCCCGATGCTGCGCGGCCGGTTGATTACTCTCAACGGCAAGCCTGTCGAGCAAGTCAAGGCGCCGCCCGAAGCGCAATGGGTGCTGTCGGGCGATCGTGGCCTCACCTATTCGGAAACCGTTCCCGAAGGATCGAAAGTCACCGCCGGCACGTGGTGGGGCTCCGGTTATGAAGGCCCGCCACTGGTGTCATTTGAAAGCGAGCTCGCCGAACAGCTTGGACTGAAGCTCGGCGATAGCGTGACGGTCAACGTGCTCGGCCGCAATCTGACGGCCAAGATATCCAATCTCCGCGAGGTCAAGTGGGAGAGCTTAGCGCTCAACTTCGTCATGGTGTTCTCTCCAAACACCTTGCAGGGGGCACCCCACAACCTGTTGGCGACCGTCACCCTACCGAAGGACACGAGCGCCGCGGACGAAGCCCGGCTCGCCAAAACGATCGGCAAGGCCTACCCATCGGTCACCACGATCCGGGTCAAGGATGCCATCAACGCGTTCAACGCCGTCTTCAGCAAGGTGATGACGGCGGTTCGCGCGGCCGGCAGCGTGACGCTGCTGGCGGGCGCGCTTGTCCTGGCCGGAGCCTTAGCAACCGCACAGCGGCGGCGCATTGTCGAGGCGGTGATCCTGAAATCGTTGGGCGCCACGCGTTGGCAAATCCTCAAGGCGCACCTTGTCGAGTATGCGATTCTCGCTGCCGCCGCAGGGGTATTTGCCGTGTTGCTCGGCACCCTCGCCGCCTGGGTGGCGGTCACCCACGTCATGGAGATCGATTTTGCGTTTTCCTGGGCTGCGGTGCTCACCGCGCTTGGCTTGGCTGGCGGCCTCGTCGGCCTGTTTGGCAGCGCCGGCACCTGGATTGCCCTAAACGCGCGTCCGACGGCCATACTGAGATCAGAGTAACTATATGAAAGTGATGGAAAAACTGCTGAATTCGTGTGCGTCTGCCGGTGGCCTTTAAATTAATGTGTCCGGTCCGCAAAGTCTTGAAATCGGCGCGAACTAAGACAATATCCCCTTCAAGTCCGGTTTCGAACCGGGGTGACCTTTAGGGGATCAAGAATGGCACAGATTGAAGAGAGATATGCGCGGCCCGGCACAGTTGCCGGAACGGATGTCGACGAAGGCCTCCGGACGTACATGCTCCGCGTCTACAATTACATGACTGGCGGCGTTGCGCTGACCGGCATCGTCGCTTACGCGACCAGCGTTCTGGCGCGCTCCAACCCGGACGTCGCCCACCTGCTGTATGGCACGCCGCTCAAGTACCTCATCATGTTGGCGCCTCTGGCGTTCGTGATGTTCCTCTCGTTCCGGGTCTACAAGATGAGCCCGCAGGCGGCACAGGCCACGTTCTGGGTCTACGCGGCCATGATGGGCGTTTCGCTCGCGTCAATCTTCCTGGTCTTCACCGGCCAGTCGATCGCCCAGATCTTCTTTATCTCGGCTGCGGGCTTTGCTGGCCTTAGCGTCTGGGGCTACACGACCAAGAAGGACATCTCCGGCTGGGGATCGTTCCTGATCATGGGCGTGATCGGCATCATCCTTGCCGCCCTGATTAATCTGTTCCTGCAGTCGAGCGCACTGCAGTTCGCGATCAGCGCCATCGGCGTGCTGGTGTTTGCCGGCCTCACGGCCTACGACACCCAGCAGATCAAGGAAGGCTACTATCTGGTGCGCAACGACGCCGCCACCATGACCAAGTCGGCCGTTATGGGCGCGCTGAGCCTGTACCTCGACTTCATCAACATGTTCATGTCGATGCTGTCGCTGTTCGGCAACCGCGAATAACCTGACGCAAACGTCATTCGAGAGGGCCCTGCCGGTTGGTGGGGCCCTTTTTGTATGATCGCGTTAGGAGAGTTTATCGGCGGCTGTCGACCAGACGCACGTTGCTGTCCAAGGCTGCTAGAACGCGCGCCAGCTCGGAGCCCCGCTTCAGGATGAGCCCGGTCGCCGTTACAATGCTGAATGCGCCCTGCTTTTTGGCGAGTCTCGGCGCCTTTTCAATGCGATAGATTGGAAATTCGCACGATCGGCGAAACACTGAAAACACGGCCTTGTCGCGGGTGTGGTCAAGCGCGTAGTCGCGCCACTCTCCCTCGGCCACCTTGCGGCCGTAGAGCGCCAGGATGGCCGTCAATTCCTGGCGGTTGAAGGCGGTCACCGGCGCGGCGTGACCGTCACTATTGCCGGACCCTGAATAGGACCCAGTTCGCCCGCCCGCTCCACGCGGGCGAAAACCTATCGGCTCGGATTCGCTCAAGCGCGCCTCCTTGTCACGAACACCATATGATTGACCGGGCGTCGCCGGTTTTCAAGGGGTGGCGCCGGTCAGGATTACAATTTCGTAGGTCTATTTTCGCCAAACGGCCGCAATCGCGTCCTCGCCGCGCCGCAATGAAAAGCGATTGTTTCACCGTTGCCTTGAGGCCCGGAATCGAGCGCAGGCGCCTTGGTCGATCAGCCCCCCAAAATCCCTGGGGCGACGCGTGAGAGCCCGGGCCTCGTTAGGCAACCTCCCAAGTCCCTCGTCACTATGTTTGCGTTTTTTGACGCGGGCCAGCTTCCCCCAGCTGGCCCGTTGTCATGTCTGGAGCCGGGCAAAAGCTGTGATATGGCTTGGCCAAATCCGGTCCGCGAGGAGACGACCCCAACATGGCGGCAAAGCCCAAGTCCAAGACAAAATCAAAGTCGGCGCCGCGAACAAACCCGTTGCTTGGCCCATGGCGCGCGCGCTTTGGGGCGCCGCCGTTCGAGCGCATTCGACCCGCCGATTTTCCGCCGGCGTTCAAAGCAGCATTCGTGCTTCATCGCAAGGAAATGGCCGGCATCGCCGGCGATGAGCGCGCTCCTTCGTTCGCCAACACGATTGTCGCCATGGAAAAGAGTGGTGAGTTGCTGAACCGCGTATCCGAAGTGTTCTTCAATCTCACCGGCGCCGATACCGACGCCGAGCTGCAAGCGACCGAGCGCGCCATTGCACCCAAGCTCGCCAATCATATGAGTGCGGTCTATCTCGATAAGAAATTGTTCGCCCGCATCGCCAGCGTCCACGAGCGGCGCAGTGTTCTGAAACTCGACGGCGAACAGCTCCGGCTGCTCGAGCGAGTGTACCGCACTTTCGTCAGATCCGGCGCCAAACTCAAGCCGCAGGCCAAAAAGCGCGTTGCCGACATCAGCGCGCGGCTTGCCGAGCTGACAACGCGATTCAGTCAGAATGTCTTACAGGACGAGCAGTCGTGGCATCTTACGCTGCAGACCGAGCGGGACGTCGCCGGCTTGTCCGAGGGTTTGAAAATGGCCGCGGCCCGTGCCGCAGCCGACCTCAAGCTTGATGCCAAGTACGCCATCACGTTATCGCGCTCGAGCGTCGAACCATTCTTGCAGTTCTCGTCAAGGCGTGATCTGCGCGAGCAGGCGTTCAAGGCCTGGATCCGGCGCGGCGAAAATGGTGGCGAGACCGACAACCGGCAGATTGTATCTGAAATCGTAGCGATGCGCGGCGAGTTCGCGCGACTGTTAGGCTATGAGACCTACGCCGCTTATAGTCTCGAAGACACAATGGCGAAGACACCCGGTCATGTCCGCGAACTGTTGGACCGGGTTTGGCCGGCGGCACTTCAGCGGGTCGAGGCAGAGGCCACAGCGCTTGCCGAACTCGGCAAGGCCGAAGGTGCCAACGATCGCGTCGAGCCTTGGGATTGGCGCTACTTGTCAGAAAAAGTCCGCAAGGCGCGTTTCGATCTCGATGACGGCGAGGTGCGGCCCTATCTGCAGCTCGACAACATGATCACCGCCGCGTTCGATACGGCGTCGCGGCTGTTTGGCCTGTCATTCACCGAGCTCGATAACGTGCCGCGCTACCACCCGGATGTCCGCGCTTGGGACGTGAAGACCAAACGCGGAACGCACGTCGGGCTGTTTTATGGCGACTATTATGCCCGCCCGTCGAAGCGCTCCGGTGCGTGGATGTCGAGCTATCGCGGCCAGCACAAGCTCGGCAAAGGCTCGACGCCGATTATTGTCAATGTTCTGAATTTCGCACGCGGCGCGGACGGCGAGTCGACACTGCTGTCGTTTGATGACGCGCGGACGCTGTTTCACGAATTCGGCCATGGATTGCACGGTCTGCTTTCCAACGTCACCTACCCGACCCTAGCCGGCACCAACGTTGCGCGTGACTTTGTTGAGCTGCCGTCGCAGCTTTACGAGCACTGGCTGTCGCGGCCGGAGATTCTCAAAAAGTTCGCGATCCACGCTAAAACTGGCAAACCAATGCCTGACAAACTTATTGCGCGGCTGAAGGCGGCCCGCACCTTCAATCAGGGGTTCGCGACCGTTGAGTATACGGCCTCGGCGATCGTCGACATGGACCTGCACGCCCTGACCGGCGCCGAACACCTCGACGTCAAGCGGTTCGAGAGCGAGACGTTGAAGCGGCTTGGCATGCCGCGCGAAGTGGTGATGCGCCACCGGATTCCGCACTTCCAGCACATCATGGGCGGCTACGCGGCCGGCTACTACAGCTACCTGTGGTCGGAAGTCATGGATGCCGACGCATTCGCCGCCTTCGAAGAGGCGGGTGACGTGTTCGCGCCGGAGATCGCCGAGCGATTGAAGACCCACATCTACTCGGCCGGCGATAAGCGTGATCCGCTCGAAGCCTACATCGCCTTTCGCGGCCGCCCGCCGGAAATTGGCAGCATGCTGGAAAAGCGTGGGCTCGCGGGCCGATAAGGCGCGCGAGCCCGTCGATTTGGTTTTGGCCGTCGGGCCGCCTCGAACGCGTCTACGCCGCAAGATTGCGCAGCACGTACGGCAGGATGCCGCCGTTGC
>JANORU010000222.1:0-11013 GCA_031415475.1 Hyphomicrobium sp. | reverse complement strand
CAAGGACGGCGTGCTGACGCTGCATTTCACGCTGCCGCTAGCCGACCAGGTACTTGCCGGCGCTGAAGGCTTTAATTTCGCTGTCTATGATCCGTCGTTCTTCATCGCTTTCGATCTCCTCAAGGATAACCCGGTGAAGCTCAGTGAAGGTGCGCCCGCGGGTTGCTCCGTCCAGCTTGGCGGCGCGGAAAAGGATCTCAACGCTTTGCAGGATGCGTTTGGAACAGCCCTGACGGCCGGCAGCCAGAACGCCGGATCCGGATTGGGCTATGCCTCGGCGATTTCCGTGAGCTGCAAGAAATCATGACTAGGCGGCTGTCGTTTTTCCTGCTGACCGCACTCATGCTGGTGGCTGGAGCGCCATTGGTTATGGCTCAGTCGCAGCCGGGCGGTCCAGCACCATTCACGGCTGGAGCGCAATCACCCGGCGCCGGGCAAGACCGGGCCATCACCGCCAATCGGCCGTCGCCCGTAGTGGGCGAGCCGAGTATGCGCCAGCGCGCCTGGAATTGGCTGTTGACCCAGCAGGCGCGGATCAATCGTCAGCTTGCCGATGCCGTCAAAGCGCTGAAATCCGCCGGATCGTTTACGTCAGCCATGGTACTGGCGGGGTTGAGTTTCGCCTACGGCGTGCTTCATGCCGCCGGACCCGGTCATGGCAAGGCGGTGATTTCATCCTACGTGCTGGCCAACGAGCGCACTGTGCGGCGCGGTATCATGCTGTCGTTTCTCGCCGCCTTCATTCAGGCGCTGTCGGCCATCGCCATCGTTGGCGTTCTGGCAATTTTGCTCAATGCAACCAGTCTAGAAATCAAGTCCGCCGAGAATTGGATCGAGACGTTGAGTTGGGGCTTGGTGGCGGCGATTGGCGCGTGGTTGCTCTATGGGCAGATCGCCAAGCTGTTCAACAGACCAACCGCTGGAACGGGCACGCACGATTGCGGTCACGATCATGCCGGCCATGAACATGGCGCAGGCTGCAATCACGCCCACATGCCGTCACCGAAGGATTTGAGCGGCGATCTGCACTGGTCGAAAGCGCTGGCGATCGCTTTGTCGGTCGGTATCAGGCCGTGTACGGGCGCAATCACAGTCATGATCTTTGCCATGAGCCAGGGACTGCTGTGGGCCGGCATCTTCGCCACTTTCGCCATGGCGCTCGGCACTGCGATTACCGTCTCGGCGCTGGCGGCACTTGCCGTGGGCTCGCGCGAATGGGCGGCTAAACTTGGCGATGGCGACGGGCGCTGGGCCACCCGGGTGGCGACCGCTGCCGGTCTCGCGGGCTCAGCCTTTGTATTCCTGCTCGGCACGGCGTTCTTCGTGGCTTCGCTGCAAGCCACCGGGCAATCTCCGCTTTAAATCGCAGCAGACCGGCGTGCCAGTTAACCTTTCCTGACATTTGAGCGGTTCGATCGCCATCATCTGGCGCGGGGTTTGAATCGCGTATCGCAGCGCAGATCAAACCCAGGTTCGTGTGATGTTTCGCGTTTTTATCGTTACGGCGGCCCTAGTGCTCGCCGCACTGATCTCTGCTGGTCGCTCTGAGGCGTTGCTCGATCCAGCCCATCCCTCGGCTGTCGAAAGCGACTATGAACTGATCGTCGTCGAGATCGACAACTGCATTTACTGCGGTCTGTTCCGCCGTGATGTGCTGCCGACCTATCGCAATTCCCAGCGTGCCCGTTTCGTGCCGCTGCGGTTCGTCGATCTCAACGCGCCCGATGTCGAGAAACTCAGCCTGACCCAGCCGATCGACAGCGTGCCGACCGTTCTTGTGGTCAGACATGGCCAGGAAGTCGGCCGGGTCGCCGGCTACGTTGGGCCGGAAAATTTCTTTCACGCCATCGAGCGGCTGCTGCCCGAACTTCCCTGATTGGCCCGAACTTCCCTGATCGGCATGACCATTTGTCATTGCCGCGCCGATGGGCTTTGATGGGTAGCGTTTCTCACGTTGCCCTCGGAGCTAAGGCATGGATCGCCGTGACTTTCTGAGAACGACAAGTGCTGTCGCCGCCTCTGCCGTTGCCGTTGCAGTCCCACCGGCGCTCGCGGCGGGCCCCACGACAACAGTCGCAGCTCCTGCCATCGCGAGCGGCGTCCGGACGTTGACGTTCGACACGCCTTGGCGCAACGGGGTGGCGGGACTTGCCGATGATGCGCGCCGGCTCGCGCGCCGTATCGAAGCGATGAGCGGCGAAGAGCTGAAAATCGTAGCGTCCGGGACGGGCGCGGCCGGTGCCGATCTTGTCTTCACAACCGAAAACGACAAGCTCACCTCGCACGCGGCTTTCGCGTTCTTCGCCGGTCTGCCCGGCCCGCAAGGCCTGTCGCCGATTGACCTAGATCATTGGCTCGCCGCCGGCGGCGGACAAATGCTGTGGGACGACTTGGCTCAAGAGTTTGCGACCAAGCCGTTTCTCGCCGGACATAAGGGCGCCTGGCCGCTGCTGTGGTCAAAGCGAATGATCTATTCGCCGGCAGATTTTACGGACCGGAGTGTTAACGCCGAGGGGCTGACAGCCGACGTGCTTGTGGCGCTTGGTACGGGCTTATCGATCGCCGATCCGGCAGGCGCCGACATCGCCGATGCCGGCGGACTGCTGTTGGCGAGCGCTGCCAATGTCGACCGCATTTTTTCGTTCGCCTTCGATCGATTGCTCGGAATTGCGGGAACAGCCGTGTCGCTCAACGTTTCGCTGCCGGTGTGGGACGGGTTAAGTGTGCCGCACAGAACCACCATTGCGGCAGCGGCGGCTGAAGGCTTCCGGACCGCGGTTGCCGAGCAGCAGGTTCATGCCGGGCTCTTGCATCAGATGATCGCAGCGCGACCGGGACTGGTCCTGAGGCCAGCGCCCGGTCCAGTCCGCGTAGCGTTCGAGCGGATTAGCGATGCGGTTGTGGCTCACACCGCAGCTGTCGACCGCCGGGCGGCGAGGATCAATGCGAGTTACATGCAGTTCCGGCGCTCGATCTCGAATTGTCCTGAGTGGAACGGGCCCCTGGCCGGGGCGTAAGCGGCACCCCGACCAGTAAAAAGCGTGCCGGAACGGGCCATAAACTCTACCCGGTTGCCGAACCTTACAATTCCTGCAATCTGGTATAGACCTCTACGGTAAAGGGGATTTTGGGACCTGGCATTCGCCGCAGTTCTTGACCCCGATTTGCAGTTTGGTCCGCAGGTTCCGCCTGCAGTTTTGTCCGCAGGCTCCGCCTGCTGTCTTGTCCCGCAGGCGCTGCCATGAATGCAACATCAATTGAGGAACTGCGAGCCGGTCTCGACGCCAAGCGCGACGGCGGCGATGATCGCATGGCGCAGATTCGGGACTTGCTGCTCGGTGATCATCTGAAGGCGAGCGAGTTGCGATATGCCGCGCTCGAAGGGCGGATTCGTGATCTTGAAGGGCTGCTCTATCGCCGGATCGATGCGCTGGCGACGCGGATCGAAGAGCTGGCCGCAAGTACCGACGCGGAACGGCGCACGTCGCTCGACGACATGTCACGCATGATCCACGAACTTGGCGAAAATATCCGGGTTCTGTCGCGCAAGTGAGCGGATGGCGATAGGCCGCTGCGTCTGGGAATATTTAAACGATGACTGACAGCGTTTCTCGCCTGAAGGAACTGCTGTTCGACAGCGAGGCGCAAACGCTCTCGGACTTGTCGGCGCGCCTAGAAGCGCTGGCCGCCAAGCTGCAATCGGTTTTCGAGCGATCTGGAACGGCTCAATCGTTTGAGCAAAGCGTTGCCGATGTACTCGACGGTGCACTCCGCAAGGCGGAATCCGAACGACACGGTGAATTGTGTGACGCGGTTGCCCCGCTGGTCGTCAATACCGTCCGGACGGAGATCACGAACAGCAAGGACATGCTGGTCGAGGCCCTCTATCCGGTCACTGGCCGGATCGTGAAAGCCTATGTGGCAAGCGCGATGAAGGATCTGGCCGATCAGATCAATCGCCGCCTCGAAACCAACCCGATGATGCTTGGGTTGCGCAGCATCGCCACCGGCCGGTCGATGAGCGAGCTGGCGATTGCCGAAACGCAGCGGCTGGTCGTAGAGGAACTCTATCTTATCCGCCGCGGTACAGGCGAATTGGTGGCGAGGTGGCCGGCCGATGGCGGGACCGATCGCGATCAGGTCATGACCGGCGTTCTGACCGCGATCAACGAATTCGCCAGCGAAGCCTTCAGCGCCGAGAACTACGCACTGCGCCAGATTGATCTCGGCGAACGGCAGGTCTACCTGCGGGCTTCGCCCGCTTACTTGCTGGCGGCAAAGTGCGCCGGTACCGCGCCGGTTGCGGTCGAGCAGGTGGTTGACGACGTCTTCCTCAAGTCCATTGAGGCGGCCCAGCTGGATACCGGCTCAGACGTCGGCGGCGAGCGCGGCCGTCAGCTTGTCAACTCCTTGTCGTCGGATCTGGGAACGCGCATCGAAGAAGCACAGGAGGACGTCCGTGGCGCGCGGCTGGGCGCCAGCCCAGTCAAGATTCTGGCGTGGCTGATCGGTGTTCCGTTGCTGGGCTGGTTGGCGTGGTGGACCTACAGTGATTACCAGACCCACCGCGTGAGCGTGATCGCAAGCCAAATAATTGCCGAGAACGAAGGACTGAAAGAGTATCCGACTCGATTGACGATTGGCCGGCTGGGCTCGCGTCTCATGATCGGCGGTCTCGCGCCAACCGAAAACGTGCGCCAGGATGTTGTCCGGAAACTGAAGGCCGCGTTGCCGGGCGTCGACGTCACCGAGGAACTGGCGGTCGTGCCGAATGCCGCCAATGAACTCGCTCCGGAAATCGCGCGGCTGAGAACCGAAGCTGGCCGCCTTAGAACCGAAACCGACGGCATCAGGGCGGAGGCCGAAAAACTCGGTCCCGAATTGGCCGGTATGCGCACCGGTTTGACCCAGTTCGAAACTCGTCTCGCACGGTCCGCACTTCGCCGCGAGATCGAGCGGACGGCCCGGGTTCTCACGTTGACTGAAACTGATTTGGCATTGGCAGCGCAGGGTCTCGACGGAACGGCAAGGTCGGGTGCTGAAAAACTTCTGTCCGATCTAAAAGCCCGCTCGCGCGAGGTCAAAGATGCGGCCGCTATTGCGGGCGGCGACACAACTCTCCCGCTGGATGCGTCGGTCAATACCAGGCTATCCGGACTGGCTGAGCAAGTCCGGGCCCTGACGCCGCGCGTGTCCGCGCTGGCAGGCGTTCCTTCGGTCAGTCCGGCAGCGATACCTCCGGCCGGGTCGCCGATCGAGGCCGCAGAACAGCTCGGTGTCGCGTCGGACAGGCTGGCTGCGGCGGCCCTGGCGTTAACTCAAGTGCTTGCCATCAAGAAAACTATTCCAGCCCCGGTCGCCATTCCGCCGCCGGTTCTGCCAACGGCGCGTGAGCGGTTGGCGAGCTGGGTGCATCGCCACGCGATCTTCTTTGACGAAGACCAAAATTATCGTGATCCCGCTCGTGCCGAAGCCGATCTTGTCGAACTCGCGGCGTTGGTGAAGGAAAGTTCCGCTTTGATCCGTGTCGTTGGCTACACCGATGCACTCGGGAGTAGCGATCGCAATCGCGGCTTGCGCCAAATCCGGGCGGAAAAGGTTGCCGGCGACCTGCTGGCGCGTGGCGTACCGGCGGCACAGGTCGTAGCGCTCGGGCGGACCGACGATCGGGATTTGAGCATTTCGACCGGGCCCGACAGTTCCAATCGTCGCGTTGAGTTCGAACTCGGGTTCGAAGGCGAGCGCGCGCAATGACGGCCCGCAAGGTGATGCTGCTCGGCGAAATCGGCGTCGGCAAATCGTCAATTGTGCAGCGCCTCGTGTTCGACAAGTTCGAGGCAACCTACAAGCCAACGATCGGCGTCGACGTCTATCGCTATGACGTGCCGAAGAGTGATGTCCGCGACGGCATAACGCTGATTGTCTGGGATACCGACGGCAATTTTGGCGATACGATTTTCCGGCACGTCTACATGAAGGAAGCGTCGGCTGCGGTCATCGTTTCGGATGCTGCCCGGCCGCAGACCTTGTCTCATGCCGCGCGCCTTGCCGACGGATTTGCCGAGGCGATGCCCGGCAGGCCGGTGGCTCTGGTCGTCAACAAGATCGATCTCCTAAGTGATCCTCAATTGCTTGACGTGCCGGAAGAGTTCTCTTCGAGAAGCCGAAAAATCTATCACACCAGCGCCAAGACCGGTGCCAACATCCACAGCGTGTTTCATGACTGCGCCGATATCATCCTTCGCCGGTCAATCTGACGACACCACCCCTTCGCCAGCACCGCTGCTCCAAGCAGCGATGGTGATGGCCGAGCGGGGCATCTTTGGCCTCGTCTGGTTCGATGGCGACGGGATCGTCACTGGCCGCTACGGCCGGCTGGTCGATTATGTTGCGATCGGCGAGCCGGTGTCCAATAGCGTTTTTGCGCTGATCGGTATCGATCAGCTGGTATTGAAACAACGCGGCGAGCGCGGCGTTCTGCTCGAATTGCCGAACGTATCGATCGTCATTGCCGCCGGGGCAACACCGCGTGTCAATCTGACAATCCTTTGGATCAGCGAGCAGGACAAGTTCCTGATGCTGGTCGGCCGGACCGCATCGCAATCCGATCTCGAAGTGGAACTCAGCCGGCAAACGCGAGCACGCTTGATGGCGGAGGCGGAAGTTGTCGCCAAATCAAATGAGCTGGCGCGGGTCAACGCCGGCCTTGAGCAGGCGAATGGCGATCTTGAACAGTATGCCAGCATTATTTCGCATGACCTCAAAGCGCCGATGCGGGCCTTGCGCTACCTTGTCGAGGACATTGAGATGGAAGTCGCCGACCCCAAGCCGGAGGCCGTGCAGGCGAAGTTCGATGCACTGAAGGCGCAGACCCGGCGCATGGCCGACATGTTGACCGCGCTGCTCGATTATTCGAGCGTGACCAGCAAACGGCTGGTGGCCGAGGCCGTTGATACGCGTGCGTTGGCCGATGCAGTGATAGCTTCGATGCCAACGCGAACCGGTATGAAATTTTCGATGGCTGGTGACTGGCCGATCCTCGAGACCCTGCGTGCACCGCTCGATCTTGTCGTGCGCAATCTTGTCGACAACGCCATCAAGCACCACGATCGCGAAAGTGGCGCGATCACACTTACTGGCTCGCTTACCGCTTCTACGGGTGGAGATTTCTTTCAAATAGCCGTCGAAGACGATGGTCCGGGCATCCCGGCCGATGCGCATGACGCGGTTCTGATGCCATTCCGGCGTCTGCTGGCAGCCCGCAACCTCGAGGGACAGGGCATGGGGCTGGCTTTGGTGCGTCGTACTGTCGAACGGCTGGGTGGCACCATTAGCATAATGAGTTCCGCGCCCTCTGCCCGCGGTACGACGGTGTGTGTCCTATGGCCAACCGGTCTTTGGGATGACCGAAGTTAGCGGGACGAGCCTGTTAAGCTTGCGCACGGCTGCGAGCCGTGGTTGGATTCACCGACCGGTGGGAGAATGCGCCAGAGTCCTGCGCAATCAACCTGTGTTGTTTTAGACCTAGGTTAAATGATCGTGGCAAGCGCTGGCAGTTCAGGCGGAGACTTTCTCGCCAAGAAAAGCACCGTCACCAAGCTCCGCAAATCGTTGCCGGAGTTGAGGGATGTGTTGGTCGTCGAAGACGAGACATTCGATGCCGATCGCCTCAAGGCGACGCTGCGGGTGATGTTCGGTTACGATCTCAATGTACAGCGCGCGGCAACTTTGGGCTCGGCCGTTGATCACGTGCTCAAATCAAAACCCGAGCTTATTTTTCTCGATGATATTTTGAAGCCGGCGGACAATGCGGTCGACACGATCCCGTTTCTTCGCCGTGCCGGCTATGAAGGCCCCATCGTTGTGGTCAGCGGTCAAGTTACCCGCAAACGGCGTGAGCAATTGGTCAGTGCCGGCGCCAGCGACGTCATTCATAAGGATGATGTGGACAGCGTGCGATTGGCGGAAGCATTGCTGCGGGTCTTTCCAGCGCGCGACTAAGGTTCAAGCGCACGAACGTATCGAAACGATCCAATCAGCGTGCGAAAGCGTCGCGCATACACAATCCGCGACGATTCGTGCCGGGAAAATTGTGCCTTTGATTTCAATATCGAATGCCCGAACTTTACAACCGCAGCGAGATTAACTGTGGCGTGGTCAAAATTTTGCCTTTTCAATTGAGCCTCTGCATGCTGCAAAGCAACAATGAGGCGTTGTTGCCGGTTAGGTGTTGGGGGCGGAATGAAAGTTGTGATGTTTGTGGTAGTGATCGCCGCGCTGAGCACAAGCGCAATGGTGCGCGCTGACGATTCCTACAAGCTTCCGCCGGAAGTGACCCCCGCTTTGAAGGCTGCCTGTGAGACGGATGTGCGCCGTCTGTGCATCGGCGAAAATCCGTCCGTTTCGAAAGTGAAGAGCTGCGTCAGAGCCAAGTTCATGCAGCTCGGTAGCCGCTGCAAAGCCCAAATCGTGTTGGCTGGTCTGAAGCCGTAACCGGTATTTTGAACAGTACGCGAGCAAAGAAAACGCCGCCTCAAAAGGGCGGCGTTTGTCATTTCAGACGTGCCTGTCGCGCGCGTTAGGCCGCCTTGGCAGCAGCGGGCTTCATCTGCGTGGCGAGACTCGCCATCGCCGCATCGACGCCGCCCTTCTTGTGCGGCACGCCCGACATGGCGAGGCTCATCTCGATACCGGTCAGCGCGCCCATCACGGTCAGCTCGTTGGTGTCGCCGAGGTGGCCGATACGGAAGGCTTTGCCCGCCAGCTTGTTGAGCCCGGTGCCGCGCGACATGTTGAACGTGTCGAGCACGAACTTGCGGAACTGATCGGCGTTGTGGCCCTCGGGCATGAGCACGGTGGTCACCGCCGGTGAGTAGTACTTGGCATCGCGGCAGTTGAGGTCGAGACCCCAGGCGCGGACGGCGGCGCGGGTCGCTTCGGCAAGACGCTCGTGACGCGCGAATACGTTCTCGAGCCCTTCCTCGTTGATCAGATCGATGGCTTCTTCCAAGCCGTAGAGCAGGCCCGTGGCTGGGGTGTAAGGGAAGAAGCCGGTCTCGTTGGTCGCCAGCATGTCGTCCCAGTTAAAGTAGGCGCGCGGCAGCTTGGCGGTCTTGGTGGCGGCGATCGCTTTCTGACTGACAGCCGTGAACGCCAGACCCGGCGGTAGCATCATGCCCTTCTGCGAGCCGGCAACTGTGACGTCGATGCCCCATTCGTCGTGGCGCAGATCGGCGGCGGCGAGGCCCGAAATGGTGTCAACCATCAGCAATGCCGGATGACCGGCGGCATCCATCGCCTTGCGCACTTCGTCGATGCGTGTCCGGCAGCCGGTCGAGGTTTCGTTATGGACGACGCACACCGCTTTGATGGATTTCTTGGTATCGGCCCTGAGCTTGGCTTCAATGAGGTTGGCGTCGGCGCCGATACGCCAGTCGGTGGCGATCACGTCGGCCCTCAGTCCAAGGCGGTCGGCCATCTGTTTCCACAGCACGGCGAACTGGCCGGTCTCGACCATCAGTACCTCATCGCCGGGCGACATGGTGTTCGTGAAGCCGGCTTCCCAGGCACCGGTCCCCGACGACGGGTAAATGATGACCGGACCTGTCGTTTTGAACAGCGACTTCACGCCGCCAAGCACGCGCTTGCCGAGTTCCTGGAACAACAGTCCGCGATGATCGAGGATCTGCCGCGACATGGCTGCCAGGATGCGCTCCGGGATAGGCGTCGGGCCCGGGATCTGAAGGAAGTGACGTCCAGGGCGGCGGGGTTCTTTCGACATCTAAAAATCCTATCGTCATCGGCGTGTCTGCGGGCGGCGCGAAAGCTCGACCGCCCTCATTCATCGACATCAATTCCGGCTGCGGAGCGGCACCTATAGGAAGGAACGGCAAACCCCGTCAAGGCGACGGAAGTGGCAACACCCCTGCTGGCCAGTAACTGGCGGGGCCCGGGGCCCTGTTCTCCTCGACTGATCCGGCTGCAGCCGGTATGGCAATTCCCAATCGACGGGCGAGGCCAAGCGAATTTTGCGCGAGCGGAGACCGCAATGGAACAATTGTATCGTTTCCCAGCCTATGATGTCGCGGAAGGGCTCCGTTGCGAGGACATTACGTCCAGCGACGTCGTCCGTGCGGCTCTGGCGCGCATCGCGGAGCGCGAGGCCGGTGTCGGCGCCTGGGCGCATCTCGATCCGGCGCTCGCATTGAACAATGCCGAGACCGCTGATGCGGCGCGGAGTGCTGGCCAGGACCTGGGCCCGCTGCACGGCATTCCGGTCGGCATTAAGGACATCATCGATGTGGCAGGATTGCCGTGCGAACATGGCACGCCGGTGTTTGCCGGCCGTCGTCCGTCCGCCGATGCCGCGGTCGTCCGCAACCTGCGCGCGGCCGGCGCTGTCATCCTCGGCAAGACAGTGACGACCGAGCTTGCGTTTTTCGGCCCCGGCAAGACCCGCAATCCGCACAATCTAGAACATACGCCCGGCGGGTCGTCGTCAGGGTCGGCGGCGGCGGTGGCAGATTTTCATGTGCCGCTGGCGCTGGGCACGCAAACCGCCGGGTCCATCATTCGTCCCGCGTCCTATTGCGGTGTAATCGGTTTCAAGCCGACGTTCGGTTTGGTGCCGCGCGACGGCGTACTCGAACAATCGCCGCCGCTCGATACGATTGGCGGCTATGCACGCACAGTCGGCGACATCGCACTGCTGATGACGGCGATGACCGGCGGCAGCCATGATTTTTCACCGCGCCGCACCCGCGTCGGGCCGCTGCGTTTCGCCTTCATCAAGTCCCTGGCCTGGCCGGACGGCGATCCAGCGATGAAGGCGGCTTTAGAACGGTTCGCCGCCGAACACGCCGCCGAGGAGGTCGCGCTGCCAGCGGCATTCAACGATACGGCAGGCTTGCAACGCGCCGTGCAGTTTCGCGATATTGCCAAGAATTATGGTCCGCATCTTGATGCCCATCCCGGCGTCGTATCCGCCAAGCTCGCCGAAGTGATCGGCATCGG
>JANORU010000221.1:0-1932 GCA_031415475.1 Hyphomicrobium sp. | reverse complement strand
CGAATGGATGGCGCCGATCCGCGCGCACGCCAGCATGGCGTAGGCCGCTTCTGGAATCATCGGCAGGTAGATGGTGACACGATCACCCTTCTTGACGCCGTGGGCTTTCAGAACATTGGCGAACTTGCAGACGCGCTCGTGTAGCTGACGGTACGTGATCTTCTCGTCGTGGGTCGGATCATCACTCTCCCAGATGATCGCCACCTGATCGGCGCGCTTGGCGAGATGCCGGTCGATGCAATTGGCGGCAACATTGAGGGTGCCGTCTTCGTACCATTTGATGGCAACGTTGCCCGGGTCAAACGACGTGTTCTTGACGCGGGTGAACGGTTTGATCCAGTCGAGCCGGCGGCCCATTTCGCCCCAGAAACCGTTCGGGTCGCGCACCGAGCGCGCGTAAAGCTCCTGATACTTGGCCTCGTCCAACCAAGCGCGCGTTTTCCATTCTGCTGGAACTGGATATACCTTGTCCGACATGCTCTAGGGCCTCCCCACGTTTTTTGTTGCCGCCATTATGAGCGGGCCGGGGCCGAGCCACAACTAACAGTTGGACGAAAGTCTAAGCCACGGGCCCTGCGGCCAATGACCAAAAGCCGTTTACCAACCGCCGGCCGGACCGGCCGCTATCCCTGGGGCAACGTCCAGACCGCGGTCCGTTTGATGGTCGCATCTTCGAGTTCGCGCGTGACCGGCACTTGGTACTCGGCAGCTTGCAGGAACCGGCCTTTCGGGAAGTAATTGCGTTGCGGGTCGCCGATCAGGATCAGGGCGCCGCCTTGGGCGGCGGTTTCGATGGCCACCAGAACGGCATCGGCGAGCTGGCGCTCGTAAAAAAGGTCGCCAACCAGAATGACGTCGAACGCGGCCGGCAGCGGGGACGACAGCAGATTTTCGCTTGTTACGCCGACCGTCACGTTGTTTGCCTCGGCATTTAGGCCAACCGCGGCCAGCGCGTAGTGATCGAGATCAGCGGCCAATATGGCGCCTGCCCCCGCTTTGGCGGCGGCAATGGCGCAAAGGCCAGAACCGGCCCCGAGATCCAAGACCGGCCGGCCTATCACCGTTTCAGGATGATCGAGAAGATAGCGCGCCAGGGCCTGTCCACCAGCCCACGCGAACGCCCAATAGGGCGGCGACACGTTGAACTCGCCCAGTTCTTCCTCTGACTTTTGCCAGATCGGCAGGGATTCCTCGGCCAGATGCAGCAAAATTTCGGGAACGAGTGGCGGCGCCAGCAGCTTGGTATTGGCGCGAATAAAGGCCTCGGGCCGACCCTCTGAAACCGTCATCCGATCGCTTTCGGATCGAGCCCACCCATGCGGCAGACCTCGGCCCATTCCTCCGCCGTGACCGGCTGCACCGACAACCGCATCGAGGCGACGAGGCTCATCTTGTCGAGCTTCGGGTTAGCCTTGACGGCCGCCAGCGAGACGGGCTGGGGCATATCACAAACTGCCGCAACGTCGACGCACTCCCACTTGCCGGTCGTGTCGCCTGCTTCCGGATGCGCCGTGCGAATGACTTTGACGACGCCGACGATCTCAAGGCCGTCGTTCGAATGGTAGAAGAAGCCAAGATGGCCAAGTTTCATGGCCCGCATGTTGTTGCGCGCGAGATAGTTTCTGACCCCCGACCACGGCTCGCCGGCTTTGCCGCGCGATTTCATCATCTGCCAGGAAAAGGCGTCCGGCTCCGACTTGAATAGCCAGTAGGGATCAGGGTGTAGCACCGGTTTGGATACGGTTTTTTTGGCAGTCTTGGGCACTAATCCTCCGCCTTGAGGGGCCGTTGCATCAGGCCGGTGATGGCGTCGTCGACCGACAGTTTGCCTTCGACGATGGCATGAACAGCCTCCGAGATCGGCATATCGACACCATGCTGGCGGGCAAGGCGGACGACAGCGGCGGCGGTATAGACGCCTTCCGTCACCGC
>JANORU010000220.1:0-2717 GCA_031415475.1 Hyphomicrobium sp. | reverse complement strand
GAAAGGTCCGGGCGCACTTCAAGCGTCTTGGCTTCCTGAAGGCTGCGGATGGCACCCTGCTTCCACCCAGCCTCGACAAGCAGAGTTACCGCGACATGCACGCACATCAGCGTGACTCGCGCCTTGAAGCGAACCGGGCGTGGATAGCGGTTCGTGCAGGCCAGTTGATCCAACACTTCGCATCGGGTGCAGACCTCGAAGTTGCGCGGATCAGCCCGCGTATCGACGTTGTGCGGTCCGGCACATGGCAGTCGGACCTCTTTCGCTTCGCCAGCTACTACTGGCGGATTCCGATCTCTGAGGGCTATGGTCGCCGTCTCCGGTTTCTGGTCTGGGACGACCACCATAAGAAGTTGATGGGCCTCTTCGCGCTGGGCGATGCGGTGTTCAATCTTCGAGCTCGTGACGAGTTCATCAGATGGGACCATCACCGACGGGTTGAAGCCTTGGTGAATCTGATGGACGCCTACGCGCTTGGTGCCGTACCGCCGTACAACATGTTGTTGGGCGGAAAGCTCATCGCCTCGCTCATCCGCACCCAGGATGTCGTCGATACGTTTCGCGCCAAGTATCACGAGTCCGTCGGGGTCATATCTGGACAGAGCAAGCACGCGCGGCTTGTTGCCGTTACGACCACGTCTGCCTTGGGCCGCTCGTCGCTGTACAACCGCCTTCGCATTGGCGGTCAATCGATCTTCGACTCAATCGGCTCGACATCCGGCTGGGGGCACTTCCACATTTCAGACGAGTTGTTCGATGACCTGCGCGACTATCTAAGGTCAAAGGGTGACGCCTACGCCGATTCGCACAACTACGGACAAGGGCCGAACTATCGCCTGCGACTGATCCGAAAGGCGCTTGGCCTGCTTGGCCTGGATCCGGACATGGCGCGGCATGGGCTAACGCGCGAGGTCTTCTTCTGCTCACTTGCCAGCAACGCGCTTCAGTTCCTTCGGGGTGAGCACAAGCGCGTGCGGTACGACCAACTGCCGAGGGTTGAAGAGATGGGGCAGGCAGCCATGGCTCGGTGGGTCGTGCCGCGCGCAGAGCGGATGCCAGATTTCCGACTGTGGCAAAGCGAATGGTTTCTGCGAGAACTTGACGGAACGGACGTGCACCTTGACCGAGTGCCGCTGGATCGGGCCGGGTAGTGGACTGGGCGCGAGATCACCTCGGAAACGAAGTGCCGGCGTGGCGAGGCGGCATATCGGGATTCGGGTTGGTTTGCCCCTCGTGTGGTGAGCCAGTGCGTCGTCGTGCCGGAAGAGAGCGCAGGCCGCACTTCGCGCATTTCAGTAATCGGGCCAAGCCCGACTGCGAGAACTACTTTCCGCCGATTGGGCCCGCCGTGGCGTCGGGGCTGCGATCGGTCGCCGCCCTGCCCGCAGTGCGGTTGAAAAGGGAGTCCTTGAGTTGCGGCCTGTTCCTGGTTCATCAGCCGGAACGGGGTTTGCTGACACTGTGGTTGCGCATTCCATCGGTTGAAATCGGATCGGCGGCGGCAGGCAGCCTTGAGATCCAGTCGGGGCAGGGTCATCACACGTACCGCGTGGCCGATCTGCACGCCGCGCGCTTGGTTCCGCTTGCGCCGCAATATCCGCTGGCGGCTAGTACAGGGTCCGGCAATCTCCTGTCGCTCGCCGCCCATGTTTCTGGACAAGTAGGCGCGTTTGCGGACGATCTCAATCTCTTCTATGCCGAGGAGAGGGGCGGGCGGTTCGTCTTTGGCGACGAGCCCTTGGAATGGGGTGCACGCTATAGGTTGTTGGCAAGAACCATGATTGCACCACCGGCTGAACTGGGCGCATTGCTTGACTGGAAGCCGGGACCGAAATTCGGCGGCTGGAATAGCTATGAAGCGACTCTGCCCTTGGCGTTTGCGGCATCAAGGCCGCAAGTGCCGGCGCAGATTTCCCAGTTCCTCGGGCGACGCATTCGCAATGGGCGGCCCCGACTCTTCGTCGTGCAACCTTCGCCGCACCACATCGATATTGACGGGACGTACGTGTATCCCGAGTCGCCGAAGTCGATCCTCCTGCGTAGAAGCGCGAGCGGCAAGGTCACCGTCGAAACGCCGCTTGGGTCGGCGTCAACTTCCGTGTCCGAATTGGCCGATGAATGGGTGCGGCTCGAGGGATTGCCCCCGGGCGGTTGCGACTGCACCGTGTCTATCGACGGCAACGAGCAAGTGGTTTTCCGCGTTGAAGCCTGCGAGTTGTTTCGGCCCGCCGGTGTCATCGCTAACTCAGGTGACATGCAGTGGGACCTATGTGCGGATCCACCAGTTGCGCCTGCCGAGTTGCTGCGCAATGAAGTCAGTGTCGAGTGCGGGAGCGTACGGATCGCCGCGCACTTCTTGCGCATGAACGATGGCTGGCTGCAGGAGGGGTCGGCTCTCTCCTCACCAGGTGGCGCCGCAAAGATCCTCTACGCCGGAAGCTTTGGCGAACTGCGAAGCGTCGTCGCCGTGTCACCGCACATGGAAGGGCACACGGTGCAGGGGAGCATCACGAGACTGAAGCCGCCGCTCGCGACGAGGAGTTGGGTGGAGGGCCTGGTAATCAAGAGCTTCGGACAGGACGGATTGGATCGCGTCCGGCGCTACTTCGCGGACCGGGTGGAAAACCCGGATGCCGCCACCATTTCCATAGCGGGGGAGCGCTACGTATTGCTGCGCGCGGCCTCGCTCTCGGTCGAGTTCATCGAACTGGTGATGA
>JANORU010000219.1:0-2984 GCA_031415475.1 Hyphomicrobium sp. | reverse complement strand
GGGTGATGATGTTCTCACCGGCGGGGAAGGTAACGATACCATCGACGCCGGTTCCGGAGACGACGCGGTCGCTGGCGGGGCAGGTGATGATGTTCTCGCCGGTGGCGAAGGCAACGACACGGTCTACGGCGGTTCCGGCGACGACACAGTCGACGGCGGGTCGGGCGATGATGTACTCGCGGGCGGCGAAGGCAGTGACGACCTTCAGTCGGGCGCCGGCGCCGATATTTTGAGCGGCGATTCAGGCGACGACCTTCTGAATGCCGGTAGCGGCGATGACGTTCTGGATGGTGGCGAAGGCGCCGACACCATGGCCGGTGGCGAAGGTGATGACACCTACGTCGTCGACACGCCCGGCGACGTCGTCATCGAAGAGGCGAATGGCGGCACCGACACGATCGAAACAACCGCCACTGAAATCGTTCTCTCCGACTATGTCGAGATCCTGGTATTCTTCGGATCGGAAGATTTCTCCGCCATTGGCAACGCGCTCGACAACTTCATGTCCGGTGGCGCAGGCAACGACTCGCTAGATGGCGGCGCCGGCGCCGATACCTTGGCCGGCGGACTTGGCAACGATGTCTATATCGTCAGTGAGGATGGCGATGTCGTTCTCGAACTGGAAGATGCCGGGATCGATACAATCGAAACCACGCGCAACAGCCAAGTCCTCGCCGAAAACGTCGAAATTCTTGTGTTTGTCGGCAGCGGCAGCTTCGAAGGCCTCGGCAATGCGCTGGCCAATATCATCGAGGGCGGTGCGGCCGGCGACGCCCTGAGTGGTGCTGGCGGCAACGACATTGTGTTCGGCGGTCAGGGCGACGATATCGTCTCAGGCGGCGATGGCGATGATCAACTTGGCGGTGGGCAAGGAAACGACGCCCTCGAGGGCGGCGCCGGCAATGACTACATTTACGGCGACGAGGGCGATGACGACCTCTTCGGCGGCGCTGGCGACAATCGTTTCGACGGCGGCCAGGGCAACGACTCGATCGTCAGCCAGCAGGCCAACGAATTCATTATGTTCACCCGCGGCAGCGACACGATCGTTCTGCAGCCTGGTTTCGGCAACGACGTGCTGATCGGCTTCGATGCCGACGCCAACGGCTACGGCGGCCAGGATCATATCGATGTCTCGGCTTATGGCTTCACGTCGGACGCGCTCGGAATCGACATCCTGATGATCTACGAGGGCGACGGAACGACGATCCACATCGGCTCAGACAGCATACGGATCGTCTTGGTCGATACCGATAAGCTCGATAAGGATGACTTTATTTTCTCGTGAAAGGCACTGTGAGGTAACTTGAATAACCACTAGAATACCCGGGAGTTTTGATTTGTTCCCGGTCACTTTTTTTCCACTCGGGAGGCGTTCGGTTGTGACTAGCGTAGCTGCTCAAAAATCAGGATCGGGCATTCAGCCGATCGCTGGCGCATTCAAAGGTGCCATCGTCGCGATGGCCGTGATTTCCGGTACGGTTAATTTGCTGGCCCTGACCGGCTCGATGTACATGATGCAGGTCTACGACCGGGTTCTGTCCAGCCGAAGCATTTCAACTCTAGTGGCGCTGTCAATTCTCGCCTTTGGCCTTTATCTGTTCCAAGGTCTGCTGGAGATCACGCGCTCGCAAAGCCTCGTCAGGATTGCCGGCCGGATTGACCGGAACTACATGGTGCCGGCTCACAGCGCCGCACTCCGGCTTTCGCTTCTCGGCCGGCAGGGCGGCGAAGCGCAACAGCCGATCCGCGACGTCGATACGATTCGCGGCTTCCTGTCGGGTCAAGGCCCTGTTGCAATCCTCGACCTGCCGTGGATGCCCTTGTTCATAGCGTTCGTCTTCGTGCTGCATCCGGTTCTAGGCTGGGTCACGGTCGGCGGCGCAATCGTGCTCGTATGCATGACGCTGTTAACCGAGCGCCGCACGACCGAGCCGACGAAAGCGCTCACACAGGCCATGTCGAAGCGCGCCACGCTGCTCGAATCCCACACCCGCCACGCTGAAGTTTTGAGAGCCATGGGGTTCTCGCACCGGGCCATGGCACGCTTCCAAGCCGCCAACTCGGAACATGTGGCCCTCCAGCGGCAGCTGACCGATGTCACAACCGGTTTTTCGGCGATATCGCGCACCATCCGCCTCGTGCTCCAGTCGGCCCTCCTGGGGGTCGGTGCCTACTTGGTGATCGAAGGACAGATGTCGGCCGGCGCTATCATTGCCTGCTCGATCGCATCGTCGAGAGCCTACGCACCCATCGAAGCGGCAATCGCCAATTGGAAGGGGTTTGTTGCCGCCCGTCAAAGCGCCACGCGGCTGTCAGCCGTTGTCAGCGCGAATGCCGATAAGCCGGATCCAAGCTTGGAGCTGCCGGCACCGGCCAAGTCGCTGAAGCTGGAAAACATCTCGGTGGCGATCCCAGGAAGCCAGCGGACAGTCATCAACAACGTGTCGTTTGAGCTGACGGCGGGACAAGCGCTTGCCATTATCGGCCAGAGCGCTGCCGGCAAATCGTCGCTCGCCCGGGCCTTGGTCGGTGTTTGGCCCGTTGTGCGAGGCGCCGTTCGGCTGGACAACGGCGACATCCGCCATTGGTCGGAAGAACTGCTTGGCAGTCACATCGGCTATCTGCCGCAAGACGTTGAGCTGTTCGACGGCTCGATTACCGACAACATTGCCCGGTTCACCGACGACCCGGACAGCATGAAAGTGATTGCCGCTGCCAAGGCGGCAGGTGTGCACGAAATGGTTTTACGACTGCCGGAGGGATACGAAACCAAGCTCGGTGAGCGCGGAACGGCTCTCTCAGCGGGTCAACGTCAACGAATTGCGCTTGCCCGCGCCCTGTTCGACGATCCATTCCTCGTCGTACTGGACGAGCCCAACTCCAATCTCGACGCCGAAGGCGAAGAAGCCTTGGCCGGCGCCATTCAATCGGTTCGCGATCGCGGCGGCATTCTGGTCGTCGTTGCCCACCGGTCGGGCGTG
>JANORU010000218.1:0-26662 GCA_031415475.1 Hyphomicrobium sp. | reverse complement strand
TGCCATGGTCGGCGTCCTCATGATCACCTACGTCGCCTTTGGCGGCATGGTGGCAACGACCTGGGTGCAGATCATCAAGGCGTGTCTGCTGCTTGGCGGCGCGACATTCATGGCGCTGATGGTCCTCGTGCAGTTCAGTTTCTCGCCGGAAGCCATGTTCAAGGCGGCAACCGAGGCGCATCCCAGTGGCCTGTCCATCATGTCACCCGGCAAGCTGGTCGCGGATCCCATTTCCGCGGTATCGCTGGGCTTGGCCTTGATGTTCGGCACGGCCGGCCTGCCACATATTCTCATGCGCTTTTTCACGGTGCGCGACGCCAAAGCGGCGCGCAAGAGCGTGTTCTATGCAACCGGGTTCATCGGTTATTTCTACATTCTCACATTCATCATCGGCTTCGGCGCCATCACACTGCTGATGAACGACCCGTCGTTTTATCAGCCGGGTGCCGATGGGACGATCGACAAGGTCGGCGGCCTTCTTGGCGGCACCAACATGGCGGCCGTGCATCTCTCCAAGGCGATTGGCGGCTCTTATTTCCTCGGCTTCATCTCGGCGGTCGCGTTTGCAACAATCCTCGCGGTGGTCGCCGGTCTCACTCTGGCCGGTGCCTCTGCCGTCAGCCACGATCTTTATGCCAACGTTTTTGCCCGTGGCCGGGCAACCGAGGCAACCGAGGTCCGGATATCGAAAGTCGCGGCCGTGGTGATCGGCCTTATTGCCGTCGCGCTTGGTTACATCTTCGAGAAGCAGAATGTGGCGTTCATGGTTGGCCTCGCGTTTGCTGTCGCGGCAAGTTGCAATTTCCCGGTTCTGATCATGAGCCTGCATTGGGGCGGCACGACCACGCGCGGCGCGTTCTGCGGCGGACTGTTGGGACTTGTGTCGGCTGTTACAATGGTGGTTCTAAGCCCGGCCGTTTGGGTGAAAACGTTCGGCTACGCAGCGGCGATTTTTCCCTACGACAACCCGGCATTATTCTCGATGACGCTCGCATTCTTCACGATTTGGCTGGTATCCAAGACGGACAACAGTGCTCAAGGTAACGCGGAACGGGCCGCGTTTGCAGCACAGCGTGTGCGCTCCGAAACCGGTTACGGCGCCAGTACGTCGAGTTCGCACTAGATCAAGGCTCGCGATGCACGATCCAGTGCCAGGTCAGAAACCGCTCGACGCCATTATGCTATCGGTCGGCGACGGCCATTGGCTGTACGTCGAGGAGGTCGGCCGCCGCGACGGCATTCCGGCTGTGTTTCTGCATGGCGGTCCGGGCAGCGGATCGCAGCACAGCCATCGCTCGCTGTTCGATCCCGAGCGGTTCCGCGCCATCCTGTTCGATCAGCGCGGGGCCGGCCGCAGCCACCCCTACCTGTCGCGCACCGCCAATACGACTAGGCACCTGGTTGAGGATCTGGAAGCAATCCGTTGTCATTTCGCGATTGAGCGTTGGATCGTGGTCGGTGGCTCGTGGGGATCGACGCTGGCGCTCGCGTATGCCGAAACCTACCCCGATTGCGTGGCCGGCCTCGTGCTCCGGGCTATCTTTCTCGGGACCGATCGCGAGGTGCAGTGGGCGTTTGAAGACGGCCCGCGCCGCTTTCGCCCCGAGCTGTACGAGGCGTTTTGTTCGGCGTTGCCGGGCAGAGAGCGTGGCGAGCCGTTGCGGGCCTATTTGGCGCGATTGAACACCCCAGATCCGGCGATTCACGCCCCGGCAGCGGCGGTTTGGAACAGCTACGAGCGCGCGCTGTCGGAACTCTCGCCGGGCGATGTTCACTTGCCATCACTGAACGACCAGCCGGTCCGCCTGCCGCCGACGCCGCTGATCGAAGCGCACTACATCGCCAACTCCTTTTTCCTGTCACCGGACGCACTCATTGCCAATGCCGATCGGCTCGCCGCGATCCCCGGTGTGATCGTGCAGGGCCGCTATGATTTATTGTGCCCACCAGAAGCGGCGCAAGCGCTGGCCAAGGCATGGCCGGCGGCGCGGCTCGAGATCCTCGACAACGCCGGGCACGCGATCACCGAACCCGGAGTCACTGCTGCTCTACGTGCCGGGATCAAGGACATCGCCGACCAGCAGTTCGGCAAGAACCGCTAAGACTTTTCCGCCAGCGGGTGATGATCGAAAACGATCTTCTTCAGCCGTTCTTCCAGCACGTGGGTATAGATCTCGGTGGTTGAGATGTCGGCGTGGCCGAGCAACTGCTGCACGCTTCTCAGATCGGCGCCGCGATCCAAAAGGTGACTGGCAAAGGCGTGGCGCAAAACGTGCGGCGATACTCGTTCCGGATCGAGACCTGCGTGCTCCGCACAGACTTTCAAATCCTGCGCGAACTTCTGCCGCGTCAGATGGCCATACGTGCCTTTGGATGGGAACAGCCACTTCGACGTCAGCATCGGGGCGACGCCATCATCCGGGTCCTGGCCAAGTGAAAGATAACGATCGAGCGCGCGCCGCGCCGGCGCGTTGAGCGGAACCATTCGCTCGCGACCACCCTTGCCTTTGATCGTCAAGACGCGCGGATCACCGGCCAGAACGCTGCGCGGCAGCGACACCAATTCCGACACGCGCATGCCGGTGGCGTACAGCATTTCAAGGAGAGCATGAAAGCGGCGGGCGCGGACAAGATCGCGGCCCGTGACGCCGTCAACGGCGTGGGCGGCGGCCCCGATCAAGGTATCGACCTCGGCGACCGACAGCGTTTTCGGCAAGGCGCGGGTCAGTTTCGGGGCGGTTGCCCCGGCTGCTGGGCTGTCCTCGACAATGCCTTCGGCGGTCAGGAATTTGTAAAGCTGGCGGATGGCGGACAGGCGGCGCGACCGGGTTGCTGGTGACAAGCCCTCAGCGGCGCCGGCCTGCAGGAATGCGGTGATGTCTTGGCGCCGTGCGCTACGGATCGCCGTGCCGTCGTGTTCGAGAAAGGCGGAATATCCTTCAAGGTCGCGCGTGTAGGCTTCCAGCGTATTGGCGGCAACGCCGCGCTCGGATGACAGCATTTCCAAAAATGCGCCGATGTCACTCCGGTCGTTCACATTCATGGCAGCGTTGCCGTCATGTGCCGGTCGCCCGAGGCCAAGCGGCAAACAGGGCTTCCAGACCAAGTTGCCTTGCTTCGGCGTCGAGCCCGGCGCGCCGCAACGCGCGGATGCCGTCGCCGAGCGCGATCATGTGCGCGCCTTCCGCGCCGGTCGGGCCAAGCGCTTTCATGGAAAGAAGTACGGTATTGCCGAACTCCTTTTTCTTGGCGGCGTCGGTGAGTTTGGCGAGCACGCCGGTTTCCGGCAAATGGCCGTCGTTCGGTTGCGGCGTTCGGCTCGCCTGCTCCCACAGCGGGATCGGTACCTGGATGTCGAGTGCATCGAGCACGGTCGCGAGCCGGTGCAGCAGGGACGGGTCGAATCGTCCGCGCGCCGCAAGCTTTTCGAGCGCCGGCAAGTTTCGGGCGCGTGCTTCGCCGCTGAGGTTCGGATCGGCAAGATCGATCAAGGCGAGCCAATGGCCGTGGGACCCGTCGGAGGTTGCGCCGCCAGCCGATGCCCAAGCTCGGGCGGCGTCGAAATCACCAGCGGCGAGCGCCGTTTCGATGCCGGTTTCCGCGAACCATCCGAGTTCGGGTACGCGCTGAACAGCGGCAGCAGCTGGCGCAATGGCTTGCAAGGCAGGCCAATACAGCCCGGCGCGGCGCGCATCGTCGAGATACGAGCGGATGAAGCGCGCCTTTTTCGCCGGGGTGCGCTCGGCTTCGGCAGCTTTGAACGTCTCAGCGCGCCGCTCGGCGGCGGCAAGTTGGTCAGCAGCATCGGGTGTTGACGATGTTTCCAGCGGCCGGCCCGCAGGCTGTGCGCGGTAGATGCCGGCAAGATCGGCAACAGAGATGGCGTTGAGGGCGGCGGCGCGTTCGCCAGCCAGCAGTTTGAGGCGCGGATCGGCGGCGGTCGAACGGGCAATGGTGGCGAGCAGACCAGGTGATGCGCCTGGAATGAAGGACGCCAGATCGCCGCTTCCGGCCAGCGACAGGATTTGCCAATCGAGCAGTCCAATTTTCGCATCCTTGGCAATCTTTGGTTTTGCGCCAACCGCCATCAATTCGAGCGCATCGAGACCGGGCGACGACTCTATTCCCTGTTCGCGTGCCAATTGGGCTTGCAGGCCTGCCGCCTCGACATTGCCGGCCGCAGCCGCGCAATACGCGGAAATCAGAATGGCCTCACCCTTAAGGCGGCCTTCGAGCGTGCTTTGTGAGGCGGCGAAACTTTGAGCGAGGGCACAGCCATGCTCGCGATCGTTGGCGCCAATGGCGGCGCGGGCTTTCATCACATCAAGCGCCGGGTCGCTGCCCGGCGGCGATTGATCGAACAGCGATGAGGCTTCGCCCGTCAGCCCAGATCGATCCAAGGCCTCAAGCCGGAGCGCCAGAAATCGGCGGCCGTCTTTGCTACCTGCAGGCGGCGAGCCGCTGGCTGTGATCAAACGCTTGAAGAGAGAATGGAGCACCGGCGAGCGCGGTGGAATTTCGAGGCCGGCGAACAGGGCTTCAATGTCGTTGATCGAAAGTCCGTTCCACAATTCGAGCGGCACGCCCGAGCCGTCGTCTGCCATCACGGGCGCCAGGTCTTCCCGCACCACGCCGTTGTTCGGATCGACTGGGCGTCCCGCGCCGGGCGTCGCACGCCCAAACGCATTGGGTGAAGCGTTCGCCGTGCCGGGCGGAGGGCTATAGGCATCTCCGGCGCTCGCGGTGGCTGGCATCGCCAGAACGAGTGCAGCGGCCAGCAATTGATCGATCAGTTTCAGACGCATGGTTTCAGACGTATGGCGGCGCCGCCATCTCATTCTTTTTGGATTTTAACACCCGGGACCGCTTTGACTTCTTCCTGCTGGGCCGGCTCGTACTGTGTGGCAAGCACATAGAGGCCGCCGGTCGCGACAGCGGCGAGCAATCCGAGCAATGCGAAAAAGCGAAGAAGACTGATCATGATCTCGGCTGTGGTTTCGGCTGTCTCGCCATTTAACGTGTCGCCATTATGTCGTGCGCCGGGTTACCCTAACCACCGTCCGGCCCGGACTTCCACACTCCAAACCGGCCGCAAACCATTGACAAATTGAATTTTAGCGCCGGCTGCGCAATACACAGGCACAACCCTGGTCCAAGGTACGAACGACACCCGGGCCGCACACCCCGATTCGAAGTCTAACATAGCTTTTCCGCCCATGGACGAAGCAAGACCGGCAGATAGCGTGCGCGCGGCCCTTGGGGGCCGATCGATCGTGCTTGTCGGATTGATGGGGTGCGGCAAGTCTTCGGTCGGCAAGCGGCTGGCGGCCCGCCTCGGCCTGCCGTTCATCGATACCGATGAAGAGATCGAGCGGGTGGCGGCCAAATCGATCAATGAGATCTTTGCCGACCATGGCGAACCATATTTCCGCGATGGCGAACGCCGCGTGATTGCCCGGCTGCTGAGCGATGGCCCGCAGGTGCTGGCGACCGGCGGCGGTGCATTCATCAATCCCGAGACACGGGCCAAGATGAAGGAACTCGGATTGTCGATCTGGCTCCGAGCCGAGCTGCCGGTGCTGATGCGCCGGGTTTTGAAGCGCGACACCCGTCCGTTGCTCAAGACCGCCGATCCTGAAGCGGTAATGCGCGACCTGATGGACGCGCGCTATCCCATTTACAGTGAAGCGGATATCACGATTGAAAGCCGCGATGTGCCGCACGATGTGATCGTCAACGAAGTGCTCGATGTCCTGAAGAAGAAACTCGTAACCGCTCCACCGGTCGCAGTCGAAGCCTGCAGCGCCGCGGCCACGGAAGCGATTAGCGACGTAAGGAAAGACTGACCCATGCCGACGGTTGTCCATTCCATGGCTGCGGTCTCGCGCGCCAAACGCACCGTGCCGGTCGTGCTCGGCGAGCGAAGCTATGACGTGCTGATCGGCCCGGGACTGCTGGCCGAAGCGGGCCGTCTGATCGCCACGCGACTTGGCCGCGCCAAGTGCGGGATCGTGACCGACGAGAATGTGGCGCGCCATCACTTGGCCGAACTCGAAGCCTCGCTCAGGGCCGAGGGCCGGCTTGCCGGATCGATCGTTCTGCCGGCTGGCGAAGCAACCAAGAGCTACAAGCAGCTTGCGCCTCTCAGTGAGCGGCTGCTGGAAATGGGCCTCGAGCGCGGCGATCTGGTGGTCGCGTTCGGCGGCGGCGTGATCGGCGATCTGGCCGGCTTCGCGGCCGGCATTCTGCGGCGCGGCGTGCGCTTCGTGCAGATCCCGACGTCGCTGCTTGCCCAGGTCGACAGCTCGGTCGGCGGCAAGACCGGAATCAACACGCCGCAAGGTAAAAACCTGATCGGCGTCTTCCATCAGCCGGTGATGGTGATTGCCGATACCGATGTCCTGAAAACGTTGCCGCCAAGAGAGATGCGCGCTGGCTACGCTGAGGTCGCCAAGTATGGCCTGCTCGGCGATAAAACATTCTTCTCCTGGCTTGAAGGCAACGCCGCCAAGGTTCTGGCACTCGACGAGGAGGCCGTCACGCAGGCGATCGAGACGAGCGTCAAGGCCAAGGCGGCGATCGTCGCGCGCGATGAGTTGGAAACCGGCGACCGCGCGCTGCTCAATCTCGGCCACACGTTCGGACACGCTCTGGAAGCCTGGACCGGATATTCCGATCGCCTGCTGCACGGCGAAGGCGTTGCGATTGGCATGTGCCTGGCGTTTCGGTTCTCCGAAAGCCTGGGGCTTTGCCCGACAGGCACGGCAGACAGGGTGACTGCGCATATGACTTCGTGCGGCATGCCATCGAAGTTCGGCGATATTCCAGGCGGCAAAGCCAATGCCGCCGAACTCGTCCGGCTGATGGGGCAGGACAAAAAGGTCCGTGACGGCAAGCTGACCTTCATTCTCGTTCGCGACATCGGCGAGGCCTATGTCGCCCGCGATGTTGATCCGGCGAAGGTGCTGGAATTCCTTGAGCGCGAGATCGGCTAGATCGACTGTTGCGCGCGCAACCGTTGTCAGAAACGGCCGGAACGCCGCCGATTTACCCGTCGACGGCGATTTGCCCTATAATTGCCGGCAAACGGCTTTGCGTCGCTCTCCTTGGAACCCACAATGACCTTCGAAATCGGTCTCACACTGTTTGCGATACTTCTGTTGATCGCGCTGTCGGCGTTTTTCAATGGCGCGGAAACGGCGCTGACAGCGGCGTCGCGCGCCCGCATGCACGCGCTCGAACAGGAAGGCAACGCCAAGGCGGCGCTCGTCAATCGTCTGCTGGCCTCGCCCGAAAAAATGATTGGTACCGTCCTGCTCGGCAATACGCTGGTCGATGTATTGGCCGCCGCGCTCGCCTCCGGTCTCGCGGTCACACTGGCCGGTGAAGTTGGTGTCGCTTACGCCACAATCATCATGACGGTGTTGATCGTGATCTTTGCCGCCGTCTTGCCGAAGACCTACGCGCTTGCCTATTCCGATCGCGTGGCACTCTGGCTCGCTCCCATTATGCGAATTGTAATCGTGGTCTTGACGCCAGTGACCATGGCTATCGAATTCGTCGTCCGCCAGCTCCTGAAACTCACACCCACGACCATAGACGACGAAGCCAATATTCTGGCGGCGCATGAGGAAATTCGCGGCACCATCGATCTGCAAGCGAAAGAAGGCTCGGTCCAGCGCGGCGATGCCAACATGCTCGGCGGCGTGCTCGATCTGCGCGAATTGCAGATTGCCGACATCATGATCCATCGCACCAAGATGGAAACCTTGAACGCTGAAGAGAATCCGCAGCTGATCGTTGATGAGATTTTGAAGTCCCAATATACCCGCATGCCGCTGTGGAAGGACGAGCCGGAAAACATCGTCGCTGTGCTTCATACCAAGGATTTGCTGTCGGCCCTTGGCCGGGCGGGCTGGGACGTTTCAAAACTCGACATCATGAGCTTTGCCCAGACGCCGTGGTTCGTGCCCGATACCACGACCTTGAAGGATCAGCTCAACCAGTTCCTGAAGCGTAAGGCGCAGATGGGGCTGGTGGTCGACGAGTATGGCGAAGTGCAGGGCCTGATCACACTCGAGGATATTCTCGAGGAGATCGTCGGTCAGATCGCCGATGAGCATGACACGCATGAAGCCCATATTCGCCCGCAGGCCGACGGCACTGTGAACGTTGATGGCGCGGTCGCGATCCGCGACTTGAACCGGCATATGGAATGGGACTTGCCGGAAGAAGAGGCGACGACACTTGCCGGCCTCGTTATCCACGAGGCGCAAACCATTCCCGAGCCGGGTCAGGTGTTCACGTTCCACGGCTATCGATTTGAGATTCTACGCAAGAGCCGCAACAAGATTTCAGCGCTCCGGATCATGAAACTGCCGCCGGGGGATGAGAAGGCGCTCACAAATTGACAAAGGTGGCGAAGCCTTCGTCGAGTGTTTTCTTCAACAGCGCGCGGTATCGGCCATATTCGGCCCGACCGTGAAGGATGCGGCCATAGGCTGGCGACGGCACGCTGGCCAGCGGGCTCAGCACGATCGGCGCGGCGACCGGCGTCAGGTGCGCGCCACGGCCCGACTGTAGGGTGGCCAGGATGCCATGCATGACGCCGCTACTGTTTGGCCGGGCGAGAATGGCAAGCCGCTGCTGTCCATGCCGGTTGGTGACGAGATAGACGTGGCCCGTCTGGTTCGGCATGGAAACACTGCCGAATTGGGTGAATGCGGAATCGACCCGCTGTGATTCCCGGAACGTCAGGCAGTTCTGGCTGTCATCCCAGACGATATCCGTGCGGTAGGACGAAATTGCCGCGCGCTCGCCGAACGACGGGATCAGCGTGTGATAACTGCCTTCGAGCCAGGCAACGGAGGCCCGCGCGTAATTGCCAAGTTCATCCGCCGCGACGCTGGCACTGGCGCGATCGGATTTTTTCGCAAGCGATTTCGGTTGCAGCGAAACGCCAAGCGCATCTTCTATTCTGAGCAGCGTTGCAAGAGTGAACGGGCGGCGGCCAGACAAAACTTTTTCGAGCGTTGAGATGCTGATCTTGGCCGTGTCGGCAAGTTTCTGACGCGAGATGCGCCGCCGCGCCAGTTCTTCGCGAACGCGCCCGGCGACCGTGTGGGCGTCTTCGTCCGATAGACAAGATTGCGACATGAATCCCAGTGCCCCCGTCGAATCTCATGTGCAGGTTGGTGGCATTATGATCCGGGAAAATATTCCCGCAAGCCAGACTTCAACGCGTCATCAGTTCATCCCGCGTTCATGCAGCATGGAGGATGCTGATGTCCATGCCGGGAGTTCTGTTGGGTCAACGTTTGTGCGTTCGCGCGCACTTCGCCCGACAGGCATTTGCAATTGGGAGAACTATGGAATGAATAGAACTCTTTTCGCTGGTGTGGCTGGACTTGGCATGCTGGTTTTTGCAGGGCTCGGACCCGCAACTGCAGCTCCGCAGAGTTCAGCAATCGGTCATGCGCTCGAGACATCGTCGCGTGCCGATGGTTTGGTTGAGGAAGTCCGGCATCGGCGCCATTGGCGGCATCGGAACTTCCACCACCGGCATCACTTCCGTCCGCGTCACTGCTACTGGGACCGGGTGTGCTGGCGCGATGACTGGGGCCGCAAGCACTGCGACTGGCAGCGCGTCTGCCGGCGGCGATGGTACTGATTTGAAGTCGAGCGGGCCGGTGTCGCAGCCGGCCCGCCTCCATCACCAATCGGGGCATCAATCGCCCCATCAATTGCTGGCACGTGGCTCAAGCGATCGGCTCACCCGGCGCATAGGTCGATAGCGACAGTGCATGGATGCGGCCAGACAGCTCGTCGGCAAGAATATCGTTGACCATCCGGTGGCGGGCAACTCGGGCAACGCCGCGAAATTTTTCCGAAACAATCAGAACGCGGAAATGGCTCTCGCCCGTACCGGGCGATGATCTGTGTCCGGCATGCATCTCGCTCTCGTTGACGACGTCGAGTCGAATGGGTTCGAGCGCGACCATCAATTTTTCGCGCATCCGGCTCTCGGCGGCCATGGTGTGAGCGTCTCCCGGCAAATTGGCAAAACTATCTTAAGTGTAACGCAACCACGAACCGAACGCTACGCTTCGCCGCTTGCACCGGGCGCCGCATTTCATCATAGTCGATGCCCCATGAAACTCGAATCAAAATTTTTCGACTCCATCCGCGTTGGCACTAATCGCAAGCGTGCGGAGGACGAGAAGAAGAAGCGGCAACCCATGTGCCAATGGCAGGGTTGCGACAAGCCGGCTGGCCACCGCGCGCCCAAGGGCCGTGGTCACGACGGCGAGTTCTTTATGTTCTGCACCGACCACGTGCGCGAATACAACGCATCCTACAACTACTTCGATGGCATGAACGACGGCCAGGTCGCCGATTTCGTCAAGGATGCCGCCACAGGTCACCGCCCGACCTGGAAGGTCGGTGCTAATTCCTGGGCCCATGGCACACGCCATAAGAAAGAAGGCGGCGAGGATGCGGGCAGTGCCGCTGGCAATGACAGTGCGGCCTATTTTGCGTGGCGCGCCAAGCAGGCCCGGTCCCAGCCGGTCGAGTCTCGCCGCCAGTTCCGGCCGCTCGAGAAAAAGGCCATGCAGACGCTGGAATTGGAGCCAGGAGCTGGCAAAGACGAGATCAAGGCCCGCTTTAAGGATCTGGTGAAGCGCCATCATCCCGACGCCAACGGCGGCGATACGCGCTCCGAGGAACGGTTGCGCGAGATTATCCAGGCCTATAATTATCTCAAACAGGCGGGGCTGGTCTGATCGCGCGTCAGCGACGTTCCCTTAGCCTTAGATCACCGCGGGCGCGCCGGTCCGCGACGTGCCGCAGCAAACGGCTCCACGGAACGGGGCTATAGGGAAACGACATGGCCGCTTCGACGTCACCGGGAACCGCTGCCCAAGGCCTGCCGGACATGAAAGTGTCGGTGCGCCAACTGTTCAGTATCGATAGCGATCTTGAAGTACCGGCCTATGCCAAGGCCAACGAGCATGTTCCCGATCTCGATCCGGATTATCTGTTCAACCACGACGTTACGCTCGCCATTCTTGCCGGCTTTAAACACAACCGGCGTGTGATTATTCAGGGTTACCATGGAACCGGCAAGTCGACCCATATCGAACAAGTGGCAGCACGCCTCAATTGGCCGTGCATTCGCGTCAACCTCGACAGCCATGTGTCGCGTATCGATCTTGTCGGCAAGGATGCCATCGTCCTGAAGGACGGCAAGCAGGTCACTGAATTCAAGGAAGGCATTCTGCCGTATTGCCTGCAGTCGAATACCGCTCTGGTGTTTGACGAATACGATGCCGGCCGGCCGGACGTGATGTTCGTCATCCAGCGCGTGCTCGAAGTCTCGGGCCGGCTGACGTTGCTTGATCAGTCAAAGGTCATCCGGCCGCATCCGGCGTTCCGGTTGTTTGCGACAACCAACACCATCGGCCTGGGCGATACCTCGGGGCTCTATCACGGCACGCAGCAGATCAACCAGGGCCAGATGGACCGCTGGTCGATCGTCGCCACGCTCAACTATCTGCCGCACGACGATGAAACGCGCATCGTGCTGCAGAAGGTCAAGTCGTTCGCTAAGACCGAAGCCAAGCGCAAGCAGGTCTCAAGCATGGTGCGCGTCGCCGATCTCACGCGGCAAGCCTTCATCAACGGCGATATCTCGACCGTCATGAGCCCGCGCACGGTCATCACCTGGGCCGAGAATGCGGACATTTTCGGCAATATCGGCTTCGCGTTCCGCCTCACGTTCCTCAACAAATGCGATGAACTTGAACGGCCGCTGGTTGCCGAATTCTATCAGCGCTCATTCGGTGAAGACCTGCCCGAAAGCGCCGCCAACGTGGCATTGAGTTGAGGGCTGGCAGCAGGGCCCGATGACGATACCTCCGAAACGAAAAGAGACGCCGTCCGAACCCTTGAAGCGGGCGATCTCCGTCGCTGTCCGGGCAATTGCCGGCAATCACGAGATCGAGGTCGATTTTTCGCCGGCCCGGCCGAGCGTCGAGGGCAATCACATCACTATTCCGCAGCCGTCGCGCGTGCCGACACCGCGCGAAGTGGCCGTCGTGCGCGGCTGGGCCGATAGCTTAGCGCTGACCGCCGCATGTCATGATGAAAAGGTCCATCGCCGCTTGGCCCCGGCAGCGGGCGACGCGCGCGCGGTCTTCGAGGCGGTCGAACGGGCCCGCGTCGAGGCGATCGGCGCCAACCGCATGGACGGCATGGCGCAAAACCTCGCCGCCAAATGCGAGGACTATTATGCGCACGGCAAGTTCGCCGACGTGACCTCCAAGGACGACGCGCCGCTCGACGAAGCGCTGGCCCTTCTCGTACGCGAGCGTTTAACGGGCAGCCCGCCGCCGGCATCGGCCAAGGCGCTGGTCGACATCTGGCGGCCGGTTCTCGAAAAGCAGTGCGGCGCGGTTTTGAAGCGCATGGACGCGGCGGTCACCGATCAGGTCGAGTTCGGCCGGCAAGTGCGCGATCTGTTGCGGGTTCTCGAACTCGCCGACGCGCACAGCCAGGGCGAAAATGAGGAGAGCGAAGAAGACCCCGAAAACCAACCGCAAGGTGGCGAAGAGAACGAGGAGGGCGAAGACCAAGCGTCCGATGGCGACGACGCTGCACCTGATCAGGACACCTCCGAGAGCGAAGATGGCGACGCCGCCGAGGCCGCCGAGCGCTCGGACGCGCAGGATACCGAAGTCGAGTCCGATGGCGAAGCCGAAACGGATCCGACTGAACCGTGGCGTCCCAACCTCAACGTGCTCGATCAGCCTGAAAGTTTTGGCTACAAGATTTACACTCGTGAATTCGACGAGGAGGTCGAGGCCGAAGCGCTCTCGACCACCGATGAGCTTGATAGGCTCCGGGCCTTCCTCGACAAGGAATTGAAGGTGCTGGCAAGCGCCGTGGCGCGGCTCGCCAACCGCTTGCAGCGCCGCTTGTTGGCGCAGCAAAGCCGCGCCTGGGACTTCGACATCGAGGAAGGCGTACTCGACGCCGCGCGGCTGACCCGTATCGTCACCGATCCCATGCAACCGTTGTCGTTCAAGCGCGAACGCGACACCGATTTCCGCGACACGGTCGTCACGCTTTTGCTCGACAATTCAGGCTCAATGCGCGGCCGGCCGATCATGGTGGCGGCGTGCTGCGCCGATATTCTTGCCCGCACGCTCGAACGTTGCGGGGTCAAAGTCGAGATTTTGGGCTTCACGACGCGGGCGTGGAAAGGCGGGCAGGCGCGCGAGCGCTGGTTGCAGCAGGGCAAGCCGGGCGATCCGGGCCGGCTCAACGATCTCCGCCATATCATCTATAAAACGGCCGATGCACCGTGGCGGCGGGCCAAGCGCTCGCTCGCTTTGATGATGCGCGAAGGGCTGTTGAAGGAAAACATCGACGGCGAAGCGCTCGCCTGGGCCTATCGACGGTTGATGGCGCGGCCCGAGCAGCGCCGCATTCTGATGATGATCTCCGATGGCGCGCCGGTCGACGATTCAACCTTATCGGTCAATTCGGGCAGCTATCTGGAGCATCACTTGCGCCAGGTGATCGAGGAAATCGAGACGCGTTCGCCGGTCGAACTGATCGCCATTGGCATCGGCCACGACGTGACACGCTACTATCGCCGTGCGGTGACCATCACAGACGCTTCGGAACTGGCTGGTGCGATGACCGAAAAGCTGGTCGAGTTGTTTGAAGAGAAGCCAACGGCGCTGAAGTCTCCCCAACGGGTGCGGCGGGCAGCGAAAGCGCGGCGGTCGTTACACTAACGTCAAGCCAAGGTGAGGCCCATGCGCGATGCGACCGACATACAGCCATCGCCGCGGCCGCGCGGACGAAAGCGAGTGTGGAGTGTCGTTTTTCTGACATCGATCCTGTCGGCCGGTCTCGCCTTCGGTGGCTTGATGAAGCCATCGACGGCCGGTCTGTCAGCGTCGGCTATCGATGTTTCGGTTCAAGCGATCCCCGGTTTTGATAAATCGAATGCCTCAGTCAAGACCTTCGGCAAGCTCGAATGGCGCGGTGGGTTGGTGGTCTCCTCGTCCGCGAAAAACTTTGGCGGTTGGTCAGGCTTGGCCATTGATGCCGATGGTCAGAACTTTTTCGCCGTGTCGGACGCCGGCGCCTGGCTCGCCGCCAATCTCGTTTATCGCGACAACGGCCTGAACGGCATCGGCAATGCCCGGCTCGGTGCCATTCGCGCCAAAGATGGGGCAAATCTCAAAAAGAACCGCGACCGCGACGCCGAGGCGGTGGCCCTGGCCAGCGGCACACTCGCCAAGGGCACGCTGTACATGGCGTTCGAGCATAACGACCGGATCGGAGAGTTCCGCTTCGATGGCCAGGATTTGGCTTCGCCTGCGAGTTATCTACCGATGCCGGCCGAAACCAAATCCATGCGCCGCGATGGCTTGGAGGCGCTGGCAGTCCTGAAGGGCGGCCCGCGCGCCGGATCGCTCGTTGGATTTGCCGAGCATCCCTTGAAGCGCGAGAAAGACTATGCGGGCTGGATTTGGACTGGCGGCAAGCCGCAACGCTTGTCGGTGGAGAGCCAGGGCAAGTTCGGTATCACCGATGCCGCCAGCTTGCCCGATGGTGGGTTGGTCATCCTGGAGCGCAGCTTTAACTGGACCGAAGGTGTGCGCATGCGGCTACGCCGGTTCGCTGCGGCCGATATCAAGCCGGGTGCCGTGCTCAAGGGTGACGTTCTGCTCGACGCCGGCCTCGAACACGAGATCGACAATATGGAGGGCCTCGCCATTCACACGGACGCGACGGGCGAGACGCGGCTGACGCTGATCTCGGATGATAATTTTAATTGGCTGATCCAGCGCACGATCATGCTGCAGTTTGCCTTGCCGGTTACCGCCCGCCACGTGCGCAAATAAAAAACGCAGGCTTTAAGCCTGCGTTTTTGAATTTCAAAGTTCGCTGCTTCGCCGATTAGGCAGCAGCGGCCTTGCTCTTCACGAGATCGCGCTTCAGCTTCAGGCACGCAGCCGATAGGTCGCTATCGTGGGCCTTCAGCAGGTAAGCGTCCAGACCGCCGCGATGCTCGACCGTCTTGAGCGCGTTGGCGCAGATGCGCAGCTTGACACTCTTGTCGAGCGCTTCGCTGATCAGCGTCACGTTGACGAGGTTGGGGCGGAACTTCCGTTTGGTCTTGTTCTCGGCATGGCTCTTCAAGTGGCCGGACAGATTGGTCTTGCCCGAAAGTTCGCAGCGCCGTGTCATGTCACATCTCCCTGGCCGCAGCAGCCTTGATACCGTCGACTTGGTACCTTCAGCGCGCCGGCTGACCCGTTTGGATCTCGATAAAAAGGTAAGCCCCGCCAGATCACGCCAGCGGGGCAATCCCGGGCTCTATACTTGACCCCCCCAGCCAGCGTCAAGCCGCCGGACCCCTCAAAGACCCGGCGCCGCAGCGGTATCTGAACGTATCAAGCCCACTAAGCCAGCCCCGGCCCAGGAGCCACAAAGTGGCAAAAAGTTCCGCAATGGGGCAGTTCTCAACGCATTTTTCATGCTTTGGCCCGACCATCGGGTTTGAGCGTGTGAACGGGACTAGCCCGAAAGGCAACCCGGCCGCCGCAGTGTTGGTTGTGTCGTAAGTGGCGTTGGAGTGGCGTTTGTGATGTCTAATTTACCCCAATTCAAGGGCCGGTCGTGGCTATTGGCCTCGGCCGTCGCACTCCTGGCGACCTCGGTGATATCGCCTGCCGGCCATGTGGCCGCCGCCAATCCGGTCGCAAGCGGGCTGACGGCTGCTTACAAGATCACCTTCAACGGCTTTGACATCGGCACTGCCAAGTACGGCGCGGACGTGTCTGCTTCGAACTACAAAATCGAGACCGATGTTGAAGTTTCAGCACTCCTTGGCGCTTTCCATTGGCATGGCGTCACCAAATCGTCGGGCCGGCTCACGAGTTCTGGGCCGAAGCCGGCACGCTATCAGTTCAATTTCGAAAGCAGTGCCAAGTCCGGCGATGTGCGCATGGGCTTCACCGATGGCAGCGTGACCGAGCTGACGGTTGATCCGCAGATTGCCATGACCGACGATTTTGTGCCGTTGAAGGCGCCGCACGTCAAATCCGTGCTTGATCCGCTGACCACCATTTTGGCGGTCACGCGGGCGACGGGCAAGGGCCCGTGCGGCCGCAAGTTCGCGGTGTTTGATGGGATACAGCGCTTCGATCTCGGCCTCGTGTTCGCCTATAAGGAGCCGATTGCCGGAGCCCGCGCCAATGGCGGCACCGATGACGGCATCGTCTGCCGGGCAACATACGCGCCGGTCGGCGGCTATCGCGACAATGGCGATACGCAGGCCTTGAAGGAAAATTCCGGCATCGAAATTGCCTTCCGCACCATTCCCGGTGCCGGCCTTGTCGTGCCCTACCGGGTCAACCTGCCGACGATTGCTGGCACGGTCACCATTGAAGCCACCCGCATCGAAATCCGCAATCCGGCTGCGGGTCAGGTTGCGTCGGTCGACTAAGCAATACTTTCGGCGAAAGAATTTCTCCGTGGCTCGACAAGAGCCGCGGAGTTTTCGTTTTCCGGCTGATCCGCAAGAAATTCTTGATCTCGCCCGCCTGCGGTGCAATGCCAAGGGCCACCTGCCTTCTTCAATGAGGGTGCAGAGGGCCGATGGGCACGATGGGTAGCGATTTCGAGTCCCGGATCCGCAATGTCACTGCGATCCTGGGGCCTACAAACACTGGCAAGACGCATCTCGCAATTGAACGGATGCTCGGCCACGAAAGCGGCATGATCGGCCTGCCGCTGCGCCTGTTGGCGCGCGAGGTCTACGACCGCATTTCCCAGCGGGTTGGCGTCGACAAGGTCGCTTTGATCACCGGCGAGGAAAAGATCAAGCCGGAGCGGGCCCGCTATTGGGTGGCAACCGTTGAAGCCATGCCGCGCGATGTCGATGTCGATTTCCTGGCGATCGACGAAGTGCAGCTCGCCAGCGATCCCGAACGCGGGCACGTGTTCACCGACCGGCTACTGAATGCGCGCGGCCGGTCTGAAACGCTGCTGCTTGGCGCGCAGACCATGGCTGGCGCCATCAGCGATCTCATTCCCGGTGCCAACTTTATTTCTCGCCCGCGCCTGTCGAAACTCGCCTACGCCGGTGAAAAGAAAATCACGCGGCTGCCGCAACGCTCGGCCGTCGTGGCGTTCTCGGCGGCCGAAGTCTATTCAATTGCCGAACTGATCCGCCGTCAGCGTGGTGGCACGGCTGTCGTGCTCGGCGCGCTGTCGCCAAGAACCCGCAATGCCCAGGTCGCGCTCTACCAGGCGGGCGACGTTGATTTTCTGGTGGCGACCGACGCCATCGGCATGGGGCTCAATCTCGACGTCGATCACGTGGCGTTCTCGGCTGTACGAAAGTTCGATGGCCAGAACTTCCGCAATCTCACGCCATCCGAAATCGCCCAGATCGCCGGCCGCGCCGGCCGTCATATGAACGACGGCACGTTTGGCGTCACGGGCTCGTGTGAAGCGCTCGACGCCGATCTTGTCGAACGGCTTGAGCAGCACGTGTTCGAACCGGTGCGCGTGCTGCAGTGGCGCAACCGCGACCTCGACTTCGCCAGCCTCGACCGGTTGCGCGAAAGTTTGCGCAACATTCCCAATGAGGAGCGGCTGACGCGGGCGCGGATGGCCGACGACGTGGCTGCCCTTGAAACGGTTTCGGACGACAGCGAGATCCGTGACATGGCCCGCTCCAAGGCAGCCGTCATGCGGCTTTGGGAAGTCTGCCAGATCCCAGACTATCGGAAGATTTCCTCGCAGAACCACGCCGAGCTGGTTTCGACGCTCTACAAGGACCTGATGGGTCCACATGGCCGCATTGACGAGGACTGGTTCGCTCGCCAAGTCGCGATTGCCGATCGGACCGATGGCGACATCGACACCTTGTCGAACCGCTTGGCGCATATCCGGACGTGGACGTTCGTCTCTCAACGTCCCGATTGGCTGAAAGACCCTGGGCATTGGCAGGTGAAGACCCGGGATATCGAGGATAAACTGTCGGACGCGCTGCATGAATGCCTGACGCAGCGTTTTGTCGACCGGCGCACGAGTGCATTGATGAAGGGTATGCGAGACAAAGAAGAGCTTACGGCTGAAATCGCCGAAGACGGCGCGATCAACGTCGAGTCGCATTACGTCGGCCGGCTTAAAGGATTTCTCTTCACAGCCGATACGGCGAGCGAAGATCTGCATGGCAAAGCGGCACGCGGGGCCGCCGCGCAAGTGCTGTCGCGCGAGTTAGGCATGCGGGCACGCCGGGTTGCGGCCGCCGGCACTGATGCCTTCAAGCTTACGCGGACCGGGGAGATCGTCTGGAAGGGCGAGGAGATCGCAAAACTTGCAGCCTCCGAGGATCCGCTGCGCCCGGCCGTGACCCTGCTCGCGGATGAACATCTGTCGGCAACCGATCGCGAAAAAGTGCAAGCCCGGCTGACGACGCTGATCGAAGACTTGGTCAACGAGCGCTTGAAGCCGCTGGTTGAAATCTCGAAGGCCGAGGACATTACGGGGCTGGCGCGCGGTATTGCATTCAGGCTGAAAGAAAACTTCGGCGTTCTGAAGCGCGAGTCGGTAGCTGACGATCTCAAGAGCCTCGACCAACCCGCGCGGGCACAGTTGCGCAAATACGGCGTGCGCTTCGGCGCGTTCAATGTCTACTTCCCGCCGCTGCTGAAGCCGGCCGCGTCGGAACTCCTGGTGGCGCTATGGGGACTAAAGGCTTCGGCGTTAGGCCAGGCCATTCCTGATCCGCCGCGCGCGGGCCTCACATCGGTTGGCGCTGATCCGGCTGTACCAGAGCCGTTCTATCGCGTGAGCGGCTATCATCTGTGCGGCCCGCGGGCGGTGCGCTTCGATATGCTGGAGCGGCTTGCCGATCTCATCCGGCCGCTGCTTGCCTGGCGTCAGATCAAGGACCTGCCCGGGACGCCGCCGCGCGGCGCGACCGGCGATGGCGGTTTCCTGCAGACGCCGGAAATGATGTCGATCCTCGGTTGCTCGCCGGACGAACTAGGCCAGGTACTGAAGGCGCTGGGTTTCCGGCTCGACCGGCGGCCGAAGCCGGCAGCGGCTGCACTGGCCCTCGAACTGGCCCCTGAAGTGACTCCCGAACTGGCTCCCGAGGTGACTTTGGTTTCAGCCGAACCCACAGCGGCGTCTGAACAGCCGGCCGAAGTCGATGCTGTTGCTCTCGATGAGACGGCGGTCGACGCCGCATCGCTAACAAGTGAGGGTGTGTCTGATGGTGCTGAGGCGGCAAGCGTTGTGGCCGGGATTGCGGCGGCTGGCGCGCCGGCTGCGGAGCCTGCCGTTGCCGGCGCTGCGGTCGACTACGAAGACGTCTGGCGTCCGCGCCGGCCCCATGGCTCCGACCATCGCCGCAAGCCGCGCCACGAGCAGCGTGCGCGCACCGATCGGCCCCGTCCTGCAAAGCAAGAGGCAGCCGCGGCCGAGAGCACCGTGGTTGCCAAAGCGGATGGCGATGTAGAGGCCAAAAAGCCAGCGGTTGAACCCGGCCGCAAGGACCGACGTTTTGATCGAGACCGCAAACCCAATCGAGAACACCAGCCCAATCGGGATCGTGGCGATCGCGACAAGCGTCCGGCGCGCGACGGCGAACAGCCGCGTAACAGGGATCGCGGCCGCGACCGGCCTCGCGACGGCGACAGGAAACCGCAGACGATTTCAGCGGCGCCTCCGAAAAGCAGCCCATCGAGCGCCGATTCTCCGTTTGCCAGCCTCGGGGCTCTGAGGGAGATGCTAGAGAAACAATCGCGCGAGAAGAGTTCGCGATGACCGGCGGGCCGCAAGCCGTCGCGCCGGCGGGCGGCGGTTCGCAGCGGCTGGACAAGTGGCTCTGGTTTGCCCGGATTACCAAGACACGGACGCTCGCCAGCACGCTCGTGGCGTCTGGCAAGTTCCGTATCAACCGGGACAAGACCGACAAACCGAGTCAGCCAATCAAGCCCGGCGATGTTATTACGTTTTCCAGTCCGCGCGGCGTCCGAGTGCTCACCGTTGCGGGGGTGGGCATCCGTCGTGGTTCGGCCGCCGACGCCAGCTTGCTCTACGAGGAATTGACAGCTCCCCGCGACGCGACCAAGAGTTCCGGTTCGGAGAACTCGACATCATCCTTCGCTGGCCGGGCTGGCGCGCGTGAAGCAGGCAGCGGCAGGCCGACTAAGCGCGATCGCAGGTTGATCGATCGTCTTCGGGGGGACTAGGAGCATTTGTCCCTCGAAGTGGCCACCGGTTCGTCGTAGAAAATGCGACAAAACAATAATCTAGAGCGCCGATCCGATTCCATCGGATCGCAAAGCGCTCTAGGAGCAACCATGAGGCCTTTGCGGGTAACCATGGTTGCGCGTTTGCTGCGCTGAAGCGGGCGTTGACGTACAACCCCCTCTCGTTAAGAAACATCGGGCCCTTCGGGGTCTCATAGCCACGAAGTCCGGACGCAAAGAATGACCTACGTCGTCAATGAAGCCTGCATCAAATGCAAATACACCGATTGCGTGGAAGTCTGCCCCGTGGACTGCTTCTACGAAGGCGCCAACATGCTGGTCATTCACCCGGATGAATGCATCGATTGCGGCGTCTGCGAACCGGAATGTCCGGTCGACGCCATCAAGCCCGACACCGAGCCGGCGCTCGAAAAATGGCTTGAGCTCAATCGCGTCTTTGCCGACAAGTGGCCGAACATCACCTCCAAGAAGCCGTCGCCGGCCGACGCCGACGACTTCAAGGACCAGTCTGGCAAATTTGAGAAACACTTTTCGCCGGAACCAGGCGAAGGCGATTGAGCCTCCGCTGAGCAGTCAGGGTTATTTCGCGCCCGCTGGCCATCGCCGGGCCATGGAGTTGTGCGCGTTAACCAATTATGTTCAGCAGACCCCAATCGCCGCGGTGCGCCGCCCTTCTTTTTCCGTGAAGATTGTGTTATAAGCACATCACAACGGTCCAACAAGGAACCTAGAAAGAACGTGGCGCGTACAAACCAGCACCAACGTTCTGCAAACTCCGAGGGAATATGAGGCTTTTGCATCCGGCTGCCACCGTGCAGTTGGGTAGGCTTCGTCGACTTCAACGGATGGTTGCAATCTAGTGCCGGCGAAAGCTGGTGTCTGAGATGGGTCGTTAGGTGCCTAGTCTGGCGGTTGTGAAACCGCTGGCCGGGCCTTGTTCGGTCTCAGCAACGCGACCGGACAAGTCATGTGTCACCGTGCGGCGTGTTTTCGCCCGGTGAGCGTAGTTTGCGAGAAAGTGAGACGAGGCGAATGGCTCAGAAAAAGAAATCGGCGTCGAAAGTTAAGTTGGCAAAGCCGCAAGTGGTTGCTGCCAAGAAGCCGAGCCCAGTGGTCGTCGCCAAAGTTGTCGTCTCCAAGGCCAAAGTGGTAGTGGCCAAGCCGGTGCCCGCACCTGTGGCCGCCAAGACCTCAGGTATCGCCGCCAAGCCTGCGAACGCGGCCAAGCCCGCGGCTGTTGCCGTCAAGGCAGCCGTGGCAGCCGCTAAGCCGGTCGCCGCAAAGGCTGTCGCTGCCCCAGTGAAGGCTGCTGTGAAGCCAGCCGTTGCTGCTCTTCAGAAGGCCATGGCGAAGCCCGTTGCGGCAACTGTCGCGCAGAAGCCGACCGCTTCGGCCGTCAAGCCGGGCGTTGCCGCCAAGGTCTCTGCTACGGGGGCTAAGGCTGTCGCGGCACCCGTCGGGATCAAGGTTCCGGTTGCCCCACCGGCGCGCGCCGTCGCGGCGTCGAATGGCAGCCAGGGTGCACCGCGCATCACCGCGCCGGTCGCAGCTCCTGCGACGCCAAAGGCGATTGCCGAAAAAGCCGCTGCCGCCCGCAAGGCGCTGGCCGATGCAGCTGCGTCCAAGAAGCCGGTCAATCAGCGGCATGGCTTCAAGACCAACGAATTCATCGTTTATCCCGCCCACGGTGTCGGCCGCATTGTCGGCATCGAGGAGCAGGAAATCGCTGGCATGTCGCTGGAGCTGTTCGTGATCAATTTCGAGAAGGAAAAGCTCACGCTGCGCGTGCCGACCGGCAAACTAGCCAGCGTCGGTATGCGCAAGCTCGCCGATGACGGCATCGTCAAGCGGGCGATGGATATCCTCAAGGGCCGCGCCCGTATCAAGCGCACCATGTGGAGCCGCCGCGCGCAAGAATATGTCGCCAAGATCAACTCAGGCGATCTGATTTCGATCGCCGAAGTGGTCCGCGACCTCTACCGGTCGGAAGCCCAGCCCGAACAGTCGTACTCCGAGCGCCAGCTCTATGAGGACGCACTCGATCGTATGGCGCGCGAGATCGCAGCGGTTGAAAAGCTCGACGAGCGTGGTGCCGTCCAGCGCATCACTGAAGTTCTGTCGAAGAGCGCCAAGGGCCGCCGCATGGCGGAAGAAGGCGACAGCGGCGAGATCAAGGCTGCCTGATCGGCCGCGAGACCGAACAAATTGAGCGCCCGGCGGGTCAACCGCCGGGCATTTTTGTTTGGCCGCGTGTCATGGGTCGAGAAGTTCGATTGCGTCCAGATTATTGATCGACAGGAACGGGCCATTACGCGGCTCAACCCAACCGCGCACGCGCACACGCCGGCCCTGAAGGGCTTTGAGCTTTAGAGTGATCTGGTCGCGCTCCGTGCCCTTGGGTAGCGTCACGCCGGCCGTGAAGTCCCATCGCCAGTTGTCGCCGAAATTTAGGTAGACACGCGATTTGATCAGGGCGACCGCCGCAATCCGCCCATCGACAATCTGAAAGCTATCGAACAGACGCTTGAGGTCGCGCGTGTTGGCGGCGGAGCGGATGGCATAGACTGGGTTTTGCCAGAGGCCGGCACGCTGGCGGCGTGCGCCGGTCTCCCGAAGCAGAAGATCCGGCACGCAAGCACCGTCGGAATTGGAGGCGTCAACGCGTGCGTTGCCGCTCTCGACAAGCGCGCCGGACAACCAAAGGCGCTTACCGCCACCGACGGCAAAGACATGGGCGATGGAGCGGCCATAGCGATCGATCTTGAGGCCGGTCGGCGAAATCTCGATTGCATTGTCGCGCACGAGGCCTTCGAGTGCCTCCCGCGCCTCGCGTTCGGGCGCCCAGGATTGGCTATCGCTGCCGGCTGTTTCGCCAACCGGCGCCAGGATCGACGACAGGAGTACTTCGCGGCCATCGGCCAGCAAAAGAGATTGCGGGCTCAAGACCCGCGCCACCGCCGCGATCTGGCCGGATGCAAGGGTACAACCCGGCGTTTCACTTGCCGCCGCCGCAACAGTGTGTGCGGCGGGACCGATCAGCATCGCAACTGCCAACACCACCACACTTCGCACTGCAGAACTCACCCGGTTCCGGACTACCACGGCGACTGTGGCGGGCCTGCTGCAACCCCGCAAGTGCCGATCGGTAAAGATGGCGTCATAGAATGACGTCGCCGGCGTCGAAGTCCTTCAGCGCCACACCAATGAGCCGCACGCTGGTCATGCCGGCAAGCTTCGACGTCGAGTCGAAACCGAAACTGAGAACCGTGCTGTCACCGTCCGCGCGAGCGTGGGCGCGGACTTCGGCAAAGTTGGCAAAGTCGAAGGCTGTAAGGTCGAGCCGGTCCTGTTGGCCGCCGGCACCTGGATCGGCGTTAAAATCCAAGATTCTGTCAGACCCGGATTTTGGCCGGAAGACGAAGACATCGTTGCCGGCTCCCCCGCTCATCGTATCGCCGCCTCGGCCGCCATCGATGATGTCCGAACCGGCAAGTCCCGAAATCCGGTCCTTGCCGCCGTATCCAAATATGATGTCGTCGCTCGCTGTGCCGAGCAGCTTATCGGCTTTTCTTGTGCCGTCGATACGATGGGGTTGTTCGCCGCCGCCAGTGTTCGATTCCGGCTTGATGGTGATTTGGGCGCGGGCGGTCGATGACCCGCCATGGCCATCGGAGATTGTGTAGCCGAACGACGCAGAGCCGGCGTATCCGGACTTCGGCGTGAAAATGATATGCCCCAAAGCGTCGAGAGTGGCCGTTCCGTTGACCGCTGCGGAAACGGCAGTGACCTTCAGGAGATCGCCATCGGCATCGTGATCGTTGGCCAGTAGTCGAGACGTGGAAATCGACGCGGCGGTGCCGAATGCCGTCGCGAAACCGGTATCAGCATTGGCGAGCGGGCGGTCGTTTACGGGATTGATGGTGAGGGTGAAGGTATCGCGAATGCTCGCCTCGCCATCGCTAGCCGTGACGCGAAGGCTCAGTGTGCCGTTGAAATCCCTCGGCGGAGTGCCGGAAAAGGTCAGTGTATCTGGATTGAAGTTGATCCATGCCGGCAACCGGACGCCGTTCGCAAGTGTCGCCGAGTAGGTCAGCTCCTGGCCGTCGGGGTCGAGAAACGTGAACTCAGGAATTGTGTAGGTGAAGCGCATATCTTCGAGTGATTTCTGATCGGCCAGTGGCGAGCGTGCCAGCGCCGGCGTGCCATTGGCGAGAAACGTCAGCGCGCCGTTGGCGAGTGCGAAGCCGCCGTGACCATCCGAAATCGAATACGTGAAGTCCGCGCTTCCGTTGAATGATTTCGCTGCGGTAAAGACGAGATCGCCGTTCGCCGACCGGCCGACGGTGACGCCCGTGGTCTTGGATGCTGCGGCGACGACCGATAAAGGATGATTGTCGGAGTCGCTGTCGTTCGCCAAAAGATCGGCGGCCGTGATGACGACCCGGCGGCTGTTGGTATAGAAATCGAGGTCCTCAACGGCGACTGGTTTGTCGTTCGTCAGAGGGGCCTGTTGCTGCGCGAGGGCGGCAATAGTGGTGCGACCCCAGATTGTTCCATCGTCGAACTCAATGCGGTCGGCGCTGGCGCCGGACAGAAATTCGTCGAGAATGACTCGGCCACCACCGGTTATGCGGATAGCCACATCGTCGAGATCGATCGCGAGCCGCGCGAGAGAGACTTGGCTTTTGGTCACACCGCGAAGGTAGAGCGTATCGACGTCAGTGGCCGCACCGGTGTCGATGATTGTATCTGTGCCGGTGGCTGCCAAATAGACAAAAGCATCACCGCCGCCGCCGCCAATCAGAATGTCATTGCCACCGGCGCCGTAGAGCGAGTCATCCCCGTCGAGTCCTTCCAAGCGGTCGTTTTTACCGGTGCCGGATAGACTATTGCGGAGCGCGTTGCCGCGGCCGAACGTTCCGGCCCCGATCAGCACCAGGTCTTCGACATGGGCGCCGAGCGTGAAGCTAATGCTAGATCGCACGGTGTCGAAGCCGCCGCCTGCCTGTTCAACGACGACATCGCCGGTATTGTCGACCACGTACGTGTCATTACCGCTCAGTCCCGTCATGCGATCGCCGCCGGCCCCGCCGTCGATCTTGTCTCGACCATCGGAACCGGTCAGCGTGTCGTTGCCAGCTTTGCCGAATAGATCGAATCCGGAGGGCCGCGAGGCAAGGCGGCTGGTAGCGCTGGCAATAATCAGATCGTCGCCATCGGTCCCATTGCGCTCCGGCCGCGAGCCAGGGCCGTTCTCGTCGAAATCGAAAATGGCGTCGTCGGGGCGTTCCTCAAGAGGGGCGATCAGCAGGCCATTGTTCATGGTTGCGCGGACAGCCGCGTCGTAGTTCGACCACAGCACCGTGCCGCCGGGACCTTGGAAGTTATAGAAGTCGAATGGCGTGCCACTGCCGTAGTCGTAGAAGTGGATGCCGAGGTCGCCGACGTTGAAATCCTTGACGCGGATGACCGCCTCGGTTTGAGGGATCAGAACGGCGTCGATGGCGGTGTGTTCGGTCTCATCGCTGCCGATGAACGTGTATTCGTACTTGGCACCCTCGACCACATGGATGAGTAGGTCGGTGGCATCGCGTGTGTAATAGATGCGGGCGGCGAACGGCAGGATGCCGACGGTGGCGTCCATCTCGAAGATGTCCTGCGTCTGTGTTTGCCACTGCAGCTGGTAGGCGCCGGGCGTATCCAGCGCGCTGCCGGAAGCGGCCACTTCAGGAATATCGCCGTAGCCGTGGTAGTCCTCCGAAGCGGCGAGCGCGCCAAGCAACGGGAACAGTCTGGAACCTTCGAACGGTCCGCCGTATGGATCGACAAAATTGTACGGCACCAGAAGCTGGTCGCCGGCATCCGCGTCTTCGATGACGAACTCGACGCGTTCAAGGCCATTGGTGAGGTTGGCGAGAACGAACCGGTCGGCACCGGCACCGCCGGTTGCCAGCGAGCGGCCTGATCCGGAAATTATGGTGTCGTTGCCCTCGCCGCCGTAAATCTCGATATCGTAGCCCTGGACACTGAGGCCGGAAAATTCCGCGCTGCCACGGCCATCGAGCAGGTCGTCGCCTTCACCGCTGTCAACTTTGAAAAGCCCGCTGCTGGCATAGATCCGGTCATTGCCTGCCGAGCCGATCAGAGTTTCAAGCGACTCGACAAATATCCCTGAGTGGTCATCAGGCGATGCGCCGTCCTGTATGAGCGCGTTATCGGTTTCGTCGGAAGGCCGGTACAGAAGCCCCGATTGCTCGCGCGAGAAGTCCATGATGTCGCCGTCGGTCCCCGGCGATTGGTCGAAGAACTGAAACCACGACTTGTCTTTGAGGAGTTCAATGCCT
>JANORU010000217.1:0-7965 GCA_031415475.1 Hyphomicrobium sp. | reverse complement strand
GATCGCCGATCTGCATGGCAAGGACTCGGCGCTGCTGTTCACGTCCGCTTACGTTGCCAACGACGCGACGCTGTCGACCATTCAGAAACTGATTCCGGGCCTCGTCATTCTTTCCGACGAGAAGAACCACGCCTCGATGATCGAAGGCATCCGGCGCGGCGGCGGCGCGAAGATTATCTTCCGCCACAACGACGTTACCGACCTTGAGGCTAAGTTGCGGTCGCTGCCGCAGGCGACGCCGAAGCTGATCGCGTTCGAAAGCGTCTACTCGATGGACGGGCACATTGCTCCCATCGCTTACATTTGCGATCTGGCCGAGAAATACGGCGCCATGACCTACCTCGATGAGGTCCACGCTGTGGGGCTCTACGGTCCGCGCGGCGGCGGCATCGCCGAACGCGATGGCGTGATGCACCGGCTCGACATCATCAACGGTACTTTGGCCAAGGGCTTTGGCGTGATGGGCGGCTACATCGCCGCCTCGCGCGATATTTGCGATGCCATCCGGTCGTTTGCCGCCGGCTTTATCTTCACGACGTCGGTTGCCCCAGCCATTGCCGCCGGCGCGTTGGCCTCAATCCGCCATCTGAAGTCGAGCGACATGGAACGGGCACGCCATCAGGAGCGGGCGCGGACGCTGAAGGCACGTCTCGCCGGATCGAAAATTCCGGTCATGGCCAACCCGAGCCACATCGTTCCGATCATGGTCGGTGACCCAGTACACTGTAAGGCTGTGACCGACGCATTGCTCGACCGTTACGGCATTTATGCGCAGCCGATCAATTATCCGACCGTGCCGAAGGGGACGGAACGGATCAGGCTGACGCCGTCGCCGCAACATTCCGACGCGCAGATGGACCTGCTGGTTAATGCCTTGTCGGAGCTATGGGCCGCCTGCCCGGTTTCGCACGGCAAAACGGTCCGCCTCGCCGCCGAATAGGCCGCAGGTTCAGGGGTTCTCCCCCACCCGTATGGGCGATCCGCACGGCCAAAATCGTGCGTACCATGGTCGCGTTCTAATGACGGTAGTTGAGAGACTGCCGAACCGCGTGGTATTGGCACTACAGATTGGTCGCGAGCCCGGATGGCCGGCGATTGTGGCTGATATCCAAATCAGAAACTCAACATCATCACTGAGCGAGGAACCCCATGCTGAACCCGAAGGGCCAGACCGGTCCGACCGACCGCTTTTTCCGCGCCCATGTCACGGAGACCGACCCCGAAGTCGCTGCCGCGATCGGCAAAGAGTTCGGCCGTCAGCAGGACGAAATCGAGCTGATTGCATCTGAAAATATCGTTTCTCGCGCCGTACTCGACGCCGCCGGTTCGGTCCTGACCAACAAGTACGCCGAAGGTTATCCCGGCAAGCGCTACTATGGCGGCTGTCAGTACGTCGACATCGTCGAAAATCTGGCGATCGAGCGGTTGCAGAAAATTTTCGGCTGCAAGTTCGCCAACGTTCAGCCAAACTCGGGTTCGCAGGCCAACCAAGGCGTGTTCAACGCGCTCATGCAGCCGGGCGATACAATTCTCGGTCTGTCGCTCGCCCACGGTGGTCACTTGACCCACGGCGCGTCGGTCAACCAATCGGGCAAGTGGTTCAAGCCGGTGCACTACCAGGTGCGCCCCGACACCCACCTGATCGACATGGACGAAGTGCGCAATTTGGCGCTCGAGCACAAGCCGAAGTTGATCATTACAGGCGGCTCGGCCTATCCGCGCAAGATCGATTTCGCCGCCTTCCGCAAGATCGCCGATGAAGTCGGCGCCTATCTGATGGTCGACATGGCGCACTTTGCCGGTCTGGTCGCGGCTGGTCTTTATCCGAGCCCGTTCCCGCACGCTCACGTCGTCACCTCGACAACGCATAAAACCCTTCGCGGTCCGCGCGGCGGCATCATCCTGACCAACGACGAAGACCTCGCCAAGAAATTCAACTCGGCGATCTTCCCCGGCATCCAGGGCGGCCCGCTGATGCATGTCATCGCCGGTAAGGCGGTGGCATTCGGCGAAATTCTGCAGCCGGACTTCAAGGTCTACGCCCAGAACGTGATCGACAACGCCAAAGCTATGGGGGAAGTACTGGTCAATTCCGGCTTCGCGCTCGTGTCGGGCGGCACGGATACACACTTGATCCTCGTCGATCTGCGGCCGAAGAACCTGACTGGTAATATCTCCGAGAAGTCGCTCGGCCGCGCCCACATCACCTGCAACAAGAACGGCATTCCGTTCGATCCGGCCAAGCCGATGGTGACGTCGGGCATCCGTCTCGGATCGCCTGCCGGCACGACGCGCGGCTTCGGCGTTGCCGAGTTCCGCGACGTCGGCCGCATGATCGCCGAGGTGCTCGATGGTCTCTCCAAGAACGGCGAAACCGGTAACGGTGCTGTGGAAGAAAAGATCAAGGCCGAGGCAACGGCGCTGTGCCGCCGCTTCCCGATCTATTCGTAAGCTCTAAGACACGCTAGGACTTGGGGGCGCCGGAGCGATTCCGGCGCCTCTTTCATTTTCGCGACTGGATGTTTGGAATGCGCTGCCCGTACTGCGCCTGCGAGAATACACAGGTCAAAGACAGCCGGCCGACGGACGAGAACGCCTCGATCCGCCGCCGCCGCGTGTGCCCGGATTGCGGCGGCCGGTTCACGACCTTCGAGCGCGTGCAGTTGCGCGAGCTGGTGGTCGTCAAGCGCTCGGGCCGCAAGGTCGGCTTCGATCGCGACAAGTTGATGAAGTCGGTTGAGATTGCGCTCAGGAAGCGGCCGATCGACGAAGAACGCATCGAGCGGCTGGTGACGGGTCTTGTCCGTCAGCTCGAAAGTCTCGGCGAAGCCGAAATTCCGTCGTCCACGATCGGCGAGTATGTGATGGAGGCGCTGCGCGGACTCGATCCCGTCGCCTATGTGCGCTTTGCGTCGGTCTATCGCGATTTCCGCGAGGCCGCCGACTTTCAGGAAGTGCTCGGCGAGATCGCGCGGGAGGATGCCGGGGGTGACCCGCCGGTCAAGCCGCATTGATGGAGCGGGGTATGCCGCCCTCTGAGTTCGACCGGGAGATGATGGCGATTGCGCTGCGCATGGCCAAGCGCGGGCTTGGCCAAACGGCGCCTAATCCAGCCGTGGGCGCGGTGATCGCCGATGATGCCTCGGGCGAGGTCCTTGCGCGCGGCTGGACGCAACCGGGCGGGCGGCCGCATGCGGAAACCGAAGCGACCCGCAGGGCTGGTGCGCGCACGCGCGGCGCAACGCTGTACGTCACGCTCGAGCCCTGCGCCCATCACGGCCAGACGCCGCCGTGCGTGGATGCAATTATCGCAGCAGGCCTAAAGCGCGTCGTGATCGGTGTTGGCGATCCTGATCCCAGAACCAACGGCGAGGGTGTTGCGCGGCTTAGAGCGTCCGGCATCGAAGTCACCGAGCGCGTCCTCGAGGACGAGGCGCGCTGGGCGACACTCGGGCATATTCTGCGGGTCACGAAAAACCGGCCGTTCGTGCAGGTGAAGATCGCGCTCGGCCCTGACGGCAGTGTGCCACGCGGCTATGCGGGAACGCCGGTTGTCGCAACTTGCAATGAGGCGCGCGCGCTGGGTCATCTTCTGCGTGCCGAGGCCGACGCGATTTTGGTTGGCTCAAGTACAGTGGTTGACGACGATCCAGAGTTGACCTGCCGGCTGCCAGGGCTTGCCGAACGATCGCCGCTGAGGGTCGTGCTGTCGTCGCGTGTGGCGGGACTACTGGACAGTCGCCTGTTGCGCTCGGCGCGAGAGGTTCCGGTTTTGATTGTCGCCGGCCCGGAGGCCAGCGACGAGACGGTTGCCGCCCTCAAGGCGCCAGGTGCGCAGGTTGAGCGCGTTCCAGTGGTCGCCGGAGCACTCGAAATGACGTCGATCATGGCCGTGCTGGCCGAGCGCGGACTAACGCGCCTCTTGGTTGAAGGTGGACCCAAGATTTGGGCCTCGTTCGCCCGCGCAGGCTGCTTGGACGAAGTTGTCATGTTCCATGCCAGGGTGAACGAGCCCCACGCATCCCGCGAGTATCACCAGCAGAGCCTGCAGCATGCGGCCGCATACTATGTTCCGAATGTCCGGTTGGACGAGGGCGAGGGGCGTGCGATAGGCCGGGATTGGGTCTGGCGCAGGCGTGTCATAGGATAGCAAGAGTGTTCACCGGTCTCATCACCGACATTGGCGAAGTTATCGCCCGCGACGGCGGTCAGTTCGCAATTCGATGTGGCTACGCGGCCGAAAGCATCGCCGTTGGCGCATCAATCGCATGCGATGGCTGCTGCCTGACGGTCACCAACGTGGCGGCAATCGAAAAAGGCGCGATGTTCACGGTCGACGTGTCGAATGAGACGCTCTCCAAGACAACGCTCAAGTCCTGGGAGGCGGGCCGCGCGGTCAATCTCGAACGTGCCCTGAAAATGGGCGATGAGCTGGGCGGGCATCTGGTGTCCGGCCATGTCGATGGGCAGGCCTTGATCATCGGCGTTGTCCAGGATGGTGAGAGCCGCCGGTTCGTATTTGAAGCCCCCGCCCACCTCGCGCGGTTCATCGCCATCAAAGGCTCGGTAGCGCTCGACGGCACGTCGTTGACGGTCAACGAGGTCGCGGCGAACCAGTTCGGCGTCAATCTGATCCCGCACACCTTGACCGCAACCACCTGGGGGCGCAAAAAGCCGGGCGACACCGTCAACCTCGAAGCCGATACCTTCGCGCGCTACGTCGCCCGCCTGATGGAGTTCAAATCGTGAGCGCTTCGCCGGCCCTCCGGACGAAATCGCCAATCGCAACCGTGCCGGAAATCCTCGAGGAGATCCGCAACGGCCGCATGGTCGTGCTGGTCGATGCCGAGGACCGCGAGAACGAAGGCGATCTCATCATTCCAGCCCAGATGGCGACGCCCGACGCGATCAACTTCATGGCCAAGTACGGCCGTGGGCTCATTTGCCTGGCGATCACGCCGGCGCGGGCCAGCGAGCTTCGGCTCGAGTCGATGGTGCCGGCCAATCGTTCGCGCAACCGCACTGCGTTCACGCAATCGATTGAAGCGCGCGAGGGGATTTCGACGGGAATTTCCGCCCACGACCGGGCGCGCACAATTTCTGTCGCTATCGACCCGACCAAAGGTGCCGACGAGATCGTCTCGCCGGGCCATGTGTTCCCGCTTGTGGCCCGCGAGGGCGGCGTACTGATCCGCGCCGGACATACCGAAGCTTCGGTCGATCTCGCAAAGCTCGCCGGGCTGTCTCCGGCCGCGGTCATCTGCGAAATTATGAACGATGACGGCACCATGGCGCGGATGCCCGACCTCGTGCCGTTCGCCGAGCGCCATAACCTGAAAATCGGCACCATCGAGGATCTGATCGCCTACCGGGTCAAAAACGACCGGCTGGTGGCGCATGTTTCGCGAACGTCTGTCTCGAGCCCGTTCGGCGGTGATTTCGATCTCCACGTCTACACGACAACTGTCGATCCGGCCGAACATTTGGCGCTGGTCAAAGGCGACTTAAAGAAACCTGGTCCGGTGCTGGTGCGCGTTCATGCCGTCAACGCACTGGGCGATTTACTGGGCGTCGGTGACCAGGCCGGAGGCGGCACGCTGATCTCTCGCTCGATGCGGGCGATTGAAAAGGAAGAGCGCGGTGTCATTATCCTGATCCGCGATCTTGGTTCGAAGAGCGTGTCCGAAGCGTTGAGCGTCAATCCCAAGGGCAGTGATTCACAGACGCGCGGCCGGCGCTACGTTGAAAACGGTGTCGGGTCGCAGATCCTGCGCGATCTCGGCGTTTCGGAAATGGTGCTGCTCACCAATTCACCGGCCCACGTCTACGTCGGCATCGAAGCCTTCGGGTTAAAGATCGTTGGCACGCGCGCGATCGAGTGAGAGCACACACGATGATTACGCGACCTGACGAGCAACGCCGGACAACTGAAGCCGCACTAGGCCTCGCCGACGGCGTGCACGTGCTGGTCGTCGAAGCCCCGTATTACCGCCACATCACCGACCGGCTATTGGAGGGCGCGTGTGGCGTTCTAGCCGCACACCGCTGCACGTTCGAAAAGATAACGGTCCCGGGAGCGCTGGAGATTCCGCAAGCCGTGGCCGAAGCGGCGGCCCAAGGGTTGCTCGGTGCCGGCGAGCGGTTTGCCGGCGTCATCGCACTCGGCTGCGTCATACGCGGCGAGACAGCGCACTATGATATCGTGGTCAACAACGCCAATCACTGGCTGATGGAGACCTGCGTGCTCAATCGAGTTCCGCTCGGTAACGCTATTCTCACCGTTGACACCGAAGCCCAGGCCCTGGCGCGAGCGTCTGCGGCCGATGGTGGCAAGGGGGGGGATGCGGCGCGTGCGTGCCTTCGCTTGATCGCGGTTGCGCTTGAGCTCGGCAAGCCTGTAAAGACTGACTGATCATGACAGCGGCCAAACCAAAAAAAGCACCGGCAACAGCGGCTCGTCCGCGCAGCGAAGCGCGTATTGCGGCGGTGCAAGCGCTTATCAAATGGATCTGGCCGGCACGGATGTTGCCGAAGTGATCGAAGAGTTCACCGAGCATCGCTTTCGCACGGCTCCGGCAACACCTGCTGAGGGTGAAGAGGCGGAGGCTTCTCTGGGCGAGGCAGACGCGACGTTCTTTTCTGAAATCCTGCATGGCGTTGTCCGGCTGCAGCGTGTAATCGATCCCCTGGTTGATCAGCAGTTGGCATCCGGCTGGCGGCTGACGCGCGTCGATTCCATTCTGCGGGCGATCCTGCGCGCCGGGCTTTACGAATTGATGGAACGCAACGACGTGCCGGCCCGCGTCGTCATCAACGAGTACATCAACGTCGCCCACGCTTTTTTCAACGAAGACGAGCCGCGCGTCGTTAACGGCGTGCTGGACAAGATGGCCCGTTCGATCCGGACCAGCGAATTCGACAAGGGCTAAGCGTGCGTGGCGGTGTGACGGGATAGGGTGGCGTGCCGGGCCGGATCACCAGCGAAGCCGAATTGATCGCGACCTACCTTGCGCCGCTCACCGCCGGTTTTCCCGGTGCCTTCAATCTGAGCGATGACTGCGCGGCCCTGCCAGTTGCCGAAGGTTTGGAGTTGATCGTCACGACCGATGCGGTCGCTGCCAGCGTACACTGCTTTGCCGATGATGCGGCGGGCGACATTGCTTGGAAGGCCCTGGCGGTCAACGTTTCGGACCTCGTTGCCAAGGGCGCCGAGCCGTACGCGTACACCATGGCGCTGTCGTTTCCTGAGCCGCCGGAGCGGGTGTGGATGGAGGCCTTTGCAGCAGGGCTCAGCGCCGCCCAAACTGCCTTCGGCCTCACCTTGGCCGGCGGCGACAGCGATGTGCGGCCGGGACCCCTCTCGGTAACGATCACCGCTTTTGGCATCTTACCCAAAGGGGGGATGGTGCGCCGCTCCGGCGCCACGGCGGGCGATGTTATCTTCGTCACCGGAACGATTGGCGACAGTGGGCTTGGTCTCGCATTGCGGAAAGTCCCGGCGCAAGCTCAGCGATGGCAACTGCCAGCTGCGGATCACGAGCGTCTGGTGCAGCGGTATCTGCGGCCGGAGCCACGCGCGGCGCTCATACCTGCCATTCGAAAATTCGCCACAGCGTCGATTGATGTTTCGGATGGCTTGGCCAAGGATCTGGGTCATCTCTGCCGGGCAAGTGACGTTGGCGCCAGCGTCGAACTTGACCGCTGCCCCCGATCGCAAGCGGCGCAGCGGGTTGTGGCTCTTGAACCCGGGATTCAGCGCCGCCTGATAACGAGCGGTGACGATTACGAAGTTCTGCTGACTGTGCCGCAAAATGCAGCAGCAGAATTCGAAGCTGCCGCCAAGGCCGCCCGAGTCGTGGTCACGGCGATTGGCACTATCGACGCCGATCGCGATGTTCGTTTTTTGGCGTCGGACGGCGCGTCCGTACAACTTGGCCGGCTGGGTTGGGAGCATTTTTGAAACGC
>JANORU010000216.1:0-7813 GCA_031415475.1 Hyphomicrobium sp. | reverse complement strand
GCCGCATCGAAAATTGGTGGCTGCGTTGACCCTTAAGCTTCTCAAAGTGGTTGCCGCCTGGAAACCGGAGATCGCGTTCGTCAACTGCAGCCATAATTGCTTGGACGCGCTTGCGAAAAGCCTTAACGATGGGCGCTGACCAGCGGCCGACGTATCCGTTGGCAGTTGCCAGGCGATGCAATTCCTCGTCACCAAACTCAACCTCCATTTAGCAGTCCCCCGCATAGCTCTGCCCCTCCCCCTAGGCAAAAATTCCATATTTCCATTATATGGAATATTACAGGCTGACAAGTGATTTTAGAACCGAGTCTCGGGCTTTCTTGGTTACAATGACGCTGTATCGGCAACCAGAATTTCAAGTGAACATCATCCCGGCCCGGCCGCCGGATGGGGTTCAGCCGATCGCGGCCGCAGCCGGACTGAGCATTTTCTTGGCCGCCGACAGGAACGCCGCGACGTGCGGCGGGTGCGGCTCGCGCCCCTTGAGGACCAGACCGATGGCGTGAGTGACGGTCGGCGACGTCAGCGGGATGGCTTTCAGGTTGAAGGGCGGCTCGAACCGCTCGCCGGTGCCAAGAGCGGCGATTGTCACCCAGGGTCCGGCGCGGACGTGAACATGCAGCATCGTCATCGAATTGGATTCGAAGACGGGCACCGGCCGCGCGCCGCCGAGCGTGATGTGATGATCGATGATCCGCCGGTTCTGCATGTCGCTGGTCAATAAGCAGAGTGGCAGCTCGGCCGCTTCTCGCCACGTCAAACTCTCGCGAGTTCTCAGTGGGCTGTCCGGCGAGACGAGAACGGCATAGCGCTCATCATAGAGCGGCACGGTTTGAAACCGCGTGAGTGGCTCGGTGTCGATGTAGGTGATGCCGATATCGAGTTCGAGGTTGTCAATCTGTGACAGGATCGCGTCGGCCGTCAATGACACGACAGACGCATGGACCGCACTATGACGCGCGAGGAACGGAATTGTGAGATCGGGCGCAAACGGCAGGGCCGTCGGAATGACGCCAATCCGCAACGTGCCGGTCAGACCTTTTTTGAGGCCCTCGATTTCCTGACGCATGGTACGGGTATCGCCGACGATGCGCCGCGCCCAATCGAGCACGCGCTCGCCTTCCGGCGTAAAGCCGTGAAAGCGCGAGCCGCGCTCGACGATCAGGATTCCAAGCTGGTCTTCGAGGCTTTTGACCGCGCCTGAGAGCGTCGGCTGGGTGATGCCGCACGATTCCGCCGCGCGGCCGAAATGGCGTTCGCGGGCAAGGGCCAGGAGAAGTTCAAGCTTATCGATCATGAGGAGCCGAGCCGGGGTGCATTGAGGCTGAGCTATACCGGCAAAGACCCCCAATGTCAGGGCCAGGAGATGGGTTTTGGATCGTTAATGCCGGTCTTTCTGCCGTCTTGATTGCCAATCGAACCAAGGCACGGCAAAGTCACGGAGTGCTTTCCGGATCGAGCCGTAGTGAGAGACCCAATGGCGATGGACGACACCCGCGAACAGGTCATTCTGGTTGATGCCAGCGACCGCGAAACGGGCGTCGCCGACAAGCTCGATTGCCACGCCCGCGCCCTGCTGCATCGCGCCTTTTCAGTGATCATCTGGAATTCGAAGGGCGAGATCCTGCTGCAGCGCCGCGCGTTCGAAAAGTATCACTCGGGCGGACTGTGGACCAACGCCTGCTGCGGCCATCCGCGACCACGTGAAGAGGTCGGATCGGCCGCCGCGCGCCGACTGATGGAGGAGATGGGCTTCGGCGTCGAGCTCTCGCATCTCGGCACGTTCCATTACGCGGCGACGCTCGATCGCGGCATGAGCGAGAACGAGTTGGTGCATGTCTTCCGCGGGCTTTACGACGGTCCTGTGACGCCCGATCCGGCCGAAGCGCTCGACTATAAATGGTCGTCGCTCGCCACCCTGCGCGATGAGATTTCAGCGGATCGAGCCCGCTTCACGGTCTGGTTTGCCAAGTACGTCAACGCCGATTGGCCGATGGCGCTGGCCCCCGCGGCGTGAGATCGCAACGCGCTCGCGCGATCCAATCCTGGTACGCTTTTTAGCGAGATTTTAAGACCTGTCGGGCAGCCTTGCGGACAGTGTTTGTCCGCTTAGGTGTGCGTCCGATGTCTCCGTCGCATTGCGTCTTTCCGGCTGCCGGTACGGCTGCCCGTTTGAAACCCCTGGCAGCCCTTGTGCTGGGCCTAATGCTTGCCGGCTGCGGCAGCACCAAGGGCCCATCGGGGCCGCAGGTGTTCTCCTGGTCGTTCCTGGATGAACCCGTCGTGCAGCGCCCCGTCGCGCCGCTGGTGAAGCGCGACCTTGAAGATGATGGTCTGCCCTCGCAGGAGGCGCCCGGCTACCGCGTCCGCCAGACCCAAGACGATCCGAGCCAGCCGTGGAGCCGAAATTATGGCCGCGCGCCGGGTGACGTGGACGAGATCGATCCGGCCGATGTGACGCCGGCTCCGGAAAAACTGGCAGTGCCGGAATCGAATGCCGCGGCTCTGCCAGCAGAGTCTTCCGAACCCGTGCGCCTTATCGCATCGCGCTCGGGCATCTCACGCTGCATCTCCGATGGCAACGGCGGCTGGCGCTGCGCCGATTGACCCGCTAGCTTCCGCGTTGTTTCAAGCGGAGCGAAGTGCTTGGCCAAACCTGCCATCCTGATTGAGAGGTTCCTTGCGTGGCCTCGCTCCGCTGCCAATTTGGCAGCGCTCGACCGCGTGTTCTTTTCATCGAGCGCCACGCAATCGTTTGCCAGTGACGGCGCCCGCGCGGAGTTCCGCGAGCGATGGTTCGGCCGCTATCTCACGACTGATGCAGATCTCGCCTGGCTCGCCGTCGATGCCGGCGGCGTTCCTGTTGGCTACGTGATCGGCAGCCTCGATGATCCGGCCCGCTCGAAGCGATTTGGCGATATCGCCTATCTGCCGGCATTCGCGCACCTGACGGCGCGCTATCCGGCTCACCTGCACGTCAATCTGCTCGACGGCTTTCGGGGGCAGGGGATCGGTGCCGATCTTGTTGAAATTTTTTGCGATGTTGCGCGGCAGCGCGGCGCGTCCGGTGTTCACGTCGTCACCTCGCGCGGTATGCGTAACGTCGGCTTCTACCTAGGGCTCGGGTTTCACGAGGCCGGCGCGCACGACATGAATGGCCGGACGCTGCTCGTACTGGCGCGCGACTTGTGCTGATGCTGGCGGTAACGCGCGCCCGCTCCCCGCTCCCGTGACACGAAAGTGACAACAACGCCTGCTATCCCACGCTTCGGATGGCAGTGAGTTTCGTCATGAACCGGAGCAGGTGATTGATGCGCGAATTTGCAAAAGGCGTTTTGGTGCTTCTGATTTTATCGGCGCTGCATCTTGCAGCCATGAGCCTTAGTGGTGCTGCGGATGGCGCCCTGATTGCATCCCTGACGTCGCGTTAAATACTCAGTGCCCGTTCAACGATTTCAGCAATTGCGAGCGAAGCCGTCAGGCCTGGGCTCTCGATCCCGTAGAGCGCGACCAATCCCTCGACGCCGTGCTCGACCGGTCCATGAATTGCGAAATCGTCAAAGCGCGGTTGCGGGCTCAGCTTGGGCCGGATGCCGGTGTAGGCGGGGACGAGTTTTGCGTCCTCGACGCCCGGCCAGTAGCGCTCGATTGCCTCGGCAAAAGCTCTCCGCCGTGCTCCATCCTGATCGTCAAAACTGTCGTTGATTGATGGCACCCATGAAATGTCAGGTCCGAACTTGGCGGCGCCGTGCACGTCGCGGGTGACATGGATGCCGAGCGAACCGGCACCGGGCAGCGGATAAATGAGGTGCGAAAACGGCGCTCGGCCGGAATAAGTAAAATAGTGGCCCTTGGCAAAGTAGGTTTCCGGCACCCGATAGCCGGCGCGCCCGCCGAGCATGTGTCCGAGAGTGCTGCCACCAAGTCCGGCCGCAAGGACGAGATGCTTGGCGGTCACGCGGTTCGATCCGTCCGCATGGTCGAGCGTCAGTATGAACGCGCCTGCGGTGTCGCGCTCGATAGCCGCGACGGACGAGCGGTAGGCGATCGTTCCGCCGCGTGAGATCAGGTCGCGTTCCAGAGCGGTGATCAATCCGGGGCTGTCGATCACGCCAGAAGAGGGAGCAAAGAGTGCTTCGACACACACGAGATCGGGTTCTCGCGCTCGCGCCTCGGCCGCTGTGAGCCGGCGAACGCCCGCCACCCCATTTCGCTCGGCTGTCTGATGGAGCTGCGCCAGGGCATCGCGTTCGCTTTCCCGGGTCGCGACCACGAGCTTGCCGCACCGGGCGACGGCAACGCCGTGTTCGGCGGCAAAGTCGTACAGCGCCGCCTGTCCGGCGAGGCACAGCTGCGCCTTCAGCGAGCCGGGCGGATAATAGAGCCCGGCGTGAAGAACTTCGCTGTTGCGGCTGCTGGTCTCTTGTCCCGGGCGGGAATGCCGCTCAATGACCGCAACGTCCCACCCGCTCAGCGCCAGCCGGCGGGCAATGGCCAGCCCCACGACCCCGCCACCCACGACTGCGATTTCGACATCGGTGGCCATCGTCTCGCCGTGAGCACTGTTTCAGAGACGATTGAACCTACGCGAGAATCCCGAATTGTTCTGGGAGTTATCCACAGCTTGTCAAAACTAGAACATAAAGTGAACATTATAGTACAAGAATCGCGGATACTCGTTGCCCGCGTGTGTGGGCTAGTTTGATCAGGAGGCGCCGGAATGGGTGCGTTTGAGCCAGCGGCAGTTGACGCCGGACATGCCGGACACCGGGCGAATGACATCGCCGGTGCCCAGGATCGCTGCCCGACCTGCGATCAGGCCATTCCGCGCGAATTGTCAGACGCCGTGAAACGGACGATCGCCGTCCGCGAAAGCGAACAGGAGGCCCGGCTGCGCGATGCGCTCCAGCACGACAAGCGGGACCTTGAAAGCAAGGCGGCGGCTGAGAAGGTCGAACTGCAACGGCACTATCATACCGAACTGGCGCGGGCGCGCTCGGAGGCAGAAACGGCTGTTGCGGCGCGGCTTGCCGATTTGGCCGAGGCCAAACGCGCGCTTGAGGCGCAGATGGACACGATGCGCCAGCACTTGGAGCAGGAAAAACTTCTGGCGGTTCAGGCCGCGCAGGCAAAGTCGTTCGATGAGAACCAGAAGTCGCTGGCCAAGATCGCCGAACTGCAGCGTCAGCTTGAGAAAAAGACCGCGCAGGATCTTGGCGACGGACCTGAAGTCGACCTGTTCGAAACCCTCAAGGCCGAATTTCCCGAAGACCGCATTCAGCGTGTCGAAAAGGGTGCTGCGGGCGCCGATGTCATCCACGATGTCTATCACAACGGCCGCTTGGCCGGCCGCATCGTCTATGATTCCAAGAACCGCAGCGCGTGGCGTAACGACTATGTCACCAAGCTCAGAGCCGACCAGATCGAGGCCAACGCCGATCACGCGGTTCTCGCCAGCAAGGTGTTTCCGGCCGGCGTGCGCGAATTGCACTTGCAGGACGGGGTATTGATCGTGACGCCCGGCCGCGTGCTGGTGGTCGCCAATCTGCTGCGCAAACACATCGTGCAGAGCCACGCCCTGCGATCGAGCAATGACGCGCGCGCCGAAAAGAGCGCCGCACTCTATAATTTCATTCTGTCAGAGCGCTGCCGGCAATTGCTCGGCACGGTCGAAACGCAGGCAGACGACCTCGTTGACCTCGATCGCAAGGAGGAGCGGGCCCATCAGGCGTTGTGGAAGCGGCGTGGAGAACTCATTCGCAGCGTTCAGCGCGCCAACGGCGACCTGACCTTCGAGATCGATCGGATCATCGGCGTTGCCGGCAACGGCCGCGAGCTGGACGCGAACGGCGACGGCGCTTAGGAGTGTTCCTCGCCGTGATGCGGCTGTTCGGCTGCCGGCAGGGCCTCGGCCGGACGCGTGACCGTTGGCGGGGTGTACTCGAACACAGGTGCTCGCGGCGGCGGCGGGGCAACCTCCGGCTCGATCGCCAGAGGTGTCACGGCGACTTTTCTTTCCGGTCCGGCAAAACCGGCCGTCGGGTCTTGTGTGCGTCGCGACTTGCCTTCGAAGAACGCGCCTTGTTCGATCGCCAGTGTCTGGTGATAGACATCGCCTTCGACATGACAGGTGGTTTGCAGAAGCACGCGCTTGCCGCGGATCGACCCCATCACGTGGCCGCGAACGACGACCTCGTCGGCAATGATGCCGCCGGTGATCTGCGCGCGTTCGCCGACGGTGACGTGGGTGGCGTGAATATCGCCTTGGACTTCGCCTTCGACTTGAATGTCGCCGCGCGACGACAGATTGCCACTGATGATGAGCTCCGGACCGATGATCGACGGAGCGCCTCGATCCGCACCCCTGTGCGGCGTTCCGACCGCTGGCGTGCCGAGCCCACCGTGCGCCGACAGCGTCGGCAACGGCATGGCGCCAGAGTTGGCGGCATCGAAATCAGGCTTGCGAAAATTTGGTAGCATGCTGGCACCTCGTCTTTACACTTACGGATCGCACGTCCCGGCCCCCTGCCAGATCATGCACGAGAAACGGCGTTGCCCGCACTTGCCGCCGTCTCACATCAAGCGCGCAGGACGTACCACGCTTCCAGGCGGCGGTCACTCGAAGACCGGCATTGGTCACCGCTGAAGTTGAAGAAATGATGGCGGGCAGCAAAATCGCCAACAGACCGGGCAGATTGGCTATTTTGCCAGCGCTTGCACCGTCGCGAGCACATCTTCGGCATGGCCGGGAACTTTGACCTTGCGCCAGCTCTTGGCGATTTTGCCTGTCTTGTCGATGACGAACGTCGAGCGCTCGACGCCCATGTACGATTTTCCATACATGGATTTTTCGACCCACACTCCGTAGGCGTTCGCTGTCTCGTGCTCCGGGTCGGCAAGCAGGCGCACCTCTAAGCCGTGCTTGCAGCGAAATTTATCGTGACTGGCGGCGCTGTCCGGCGAAAGTCCCAGAACCTCGGCCCCCGCTTTGAGAAATTTGGCCTTAAGTGCCGAGAAGTCCTTGGCTTCCGTGGTGCAACCCGGCGTGTCGTCCTTGGGATAGAAATACAGCACCAAGATGCGGCCTTTGAGGCCGGAAAGTTTGACGGTTTTGCCGTCGTCGTCTTGAAGTTCAAAGGCTGGGGCGTTGTCTCCGTCGGACAGCATGAGGTGATGCCTTTCTTTTGTCGTTTTTACTCGCGCACATCGCAACTTACGGGCGCAGTTGCATAGCGGTTCAGCCGGCATTTGCAGGTTTGACGTCAAGGGGCCTTCGAGCAGCGTTTTGTGAGTGATCGGACTTGCTTTAGCTGGGTCTCCGCCCGGTTGTGGCATGCGTGCCGAGCTGGCGCCGGGATCCGAACGGAACCTTAGCCGGCGAATTGGGGACAGGGTGCGCATGCGACCAGCCGGCGCACCCAGAGCGGCCACATCGCGGGGCCGCTCGAGGATCAGCGCGTGGACGATAAAACACAATTGAGTTCCCGGACGCGCACCGCTGCACCCACGGGCGGCGCGCGCGCGAAGCGCGCCGAGCAATTTTCCCCGCGTCATGATTTGGCAGCGGCCGGTGATCAGCCTCCGTCTGCTGCCGCGCGTTGGCTGATGCGAATCGTCATGTTTGTGACGCCGGTCTTGTTGCTCGCTCTGCTGGCCGGCTTTGGCGCCTACGTGCGTCTGTCACACGGCCCGATCTCCCTGAAGTCGCTGTCAGGCCCCATCGAACGCGGCATCAGTGCCGAACTTGGCGATCTGCAAGCCAAAGTCGACGACACTGTCTTGCGGTTCTCCGAAACCGGCGGCATCGAATTCC
>JANORU010000215.1:0-2637 GCA_031415475.1 Hyphomicrobium sp. | reverse complement strand
CGATGCCGAAGTCAACATCTGCATGTATCGCGAGTTTGGCCGGCTGTTGTGCGAAACGCTGCAGCGGCCCTACCTGCAAGCGCCCATCGGCCTGCATTCAACCACCAAGTTCCTGCGCAAACTGGGAGAACTTCTGGGCCTTGATCCGGAACCCTTCATCGAGCGCGAAAAGCACACGACGATTAAGCCGCTGTGGGATCTGTGGCGGTCGGTGACACAGGACTTCTTCGGCACGGCGAGCTTCGCCATCGTCGCCAACGAAACATACGCTCGCGGCGTGCGCAATTTCCTCGAAACTGAACTCGGCCTGCCCTGCAATTTCTCGTTCTCGCGCCGCGTCGGCGTCAAACCCGACAACGACGCCGTCCGGACCGCCATCCGCACCACGCCACCGCTGATTATGTTCGGCAGTTACAACGAGCGCATGTATCTCGCCGAGATGGGCTCGCGCGCGATGTACATTCCGGCCTCGTTCCCGGGCGCGATCATCCGGCGGCATACCGGCACGCCGTTCATGGGCTACGGCGGCGCGACTTACATTGTGCAGGAAGTCTGCAACGCGCTGTTCGATGCGCTGTTCAACATCCTGCCGCTCGGCACCGACCTCGACAAGGTCGAGGCGACGCTCGCTCGTCCTCTGGAAGATTTGCCATGGGACGATGCGGCCAAGACGGAACTCGATCGCCTGCTCGACACCCAACCGGTTCTGATCCGCATCTCTGCCGCCAAGCGCGTCCGCGATGCTGCTGAAAGTAACGCCCGCCAGGCGGGTGCAATGCGTGTGACCTTGGAACATTTGGCTACGGCGCGCGGCGTCCTCAATGGGGAGCGGGTGGCATGACCATGACACTCAATCACTCGGCGATTTCTCACTCAAGCGAACAACCGGCACGGAGGGGCACTATGAAACACACTCAACTGAAGCTGCAGGCTCATCGCTTCCGGTCGCGCACCGAACAATTTGAATACGGCGTTATCTTCATTGCCGCCTTCGCCCTCTTCTTCGTCACGACGTGCCTGTCGCGGCTAGTCCCGCGCGGCACGCTGGCATCGATCAATTCTGCCGCCGAACAGCGTCCTTCCATTTTGAAGGAAGCCTGGTCAGCGGCCGGCACGGCTACGTCCTACGCCTTCATGGGCTGAGGACGTTCACGAGATCCACCCGAGGCCATCGGGTGGATCACAGGCGCGAGGTCTCGAGGCCGCGCGCATGTGAACCTTGCCGCACAGGAACGTGCGGTAACTGGGCGAAAGCCCAACAGCTGGAGGTAACCCAATGGCTGACAAGAACCTATCGGGACTATCCGATCAGGAAGCGAGAGAAGTCCACGGTGGCTTCGTTCAGGTCATGATCCTGTTCGTCGCAATCGCGGTTGTTGCTCATATCCTGATGTGGATGTGGCGTCCGTGGCTTGGTGACTGAGGGCAGTAACGCCCACTGAACCAAACCGGCCGTGCTGGATTTCTAGAGTTCTGAACGGCTTCAAACCAATCTAGCTTCAAATGGAGCAGAGAAATGTATCGTATATGGACGATGGTGAACCCTCTCCGGTTCCTGATCGCGCTGTACGCTTTCTTGGGCGTCGTCGCGTTCCTCATCCACTTCATCTTGCTGAGTTCGGACCGTTACAACTGGATCGACGGACCGAAGAAGGCAGCAGAGATCCAATCGCTTGTGAAACCTGTCTAGGCGGTTGGCTAAGGCGGACCGGTGCGTGACGTTGGTGAGACGTCACTTACAAGCGCACCGGGCCGCTCTTTGATCCACATCCCAACCTAGGGTCAGCTGGCATCCGAGAGGAGGACCCTCAAATGGCACTACTAAGTTTCGAGAAAAAATACCGAGTCCGTGGAGGGACCCTGGTCGGAGGCGATCTATTCGACTTCTGGGTCGGGCCGTTCTACGTCGGTTTCTTCGGCATCACGACGATCTTCTTTGCCGCTCTTGGTGTGGCGCTCATTGTTTATGGCGCTGCAATTGGGCCGACGTGGAATATCTGGCAGATCAGTATTAATCCGCCGGACATCAAGTATGGCTACGCACTAGCGCCCCTTAAAGAAGGCGGCCTGTGGCAGATTATAACGATCTGCGCCACACTCGCCTTCGTGTCATGGGCACTCAGGGAAGTGGAAATCTGCCGCAAACTCGGCATTGGTTATCACGTTCCGATCGCGTTTGGCTTCGCGATTTTGGCCTACGTCACGCTGGTCATCATTCGCCCGTTCTTGATGGGTGCGTGGGGTTACGGGTTCCCGTACGGCATCATCACCCACCTCGATTGGGTGTCGAACACCGGCTATACCTACGGCAACTTCCACTACAATCCGCTGCACATGATCGCGATCACGTTCTTCTTCACAACGTGCCTCGCGCTCGCTTTGCACGGAGGTCTCATCCTGTCGTCAGTCAATCCTGGCCCGGGTGAAACCGTTAAGACACCTGACCACGAGAACACGTTCTTCCGCGACACGATTGGCTACTCTGTAGGCACGCTTGGCATTCACCGCGTCGGACTTCTCCTGGCGCTCAATGCAGCGTTCTGGAGTGCGGCCTGCATCGTGGTCTCTGGACCTGCCTTCCTCTTCCCCGAAGGCTCGTCGTGGGTCGAATGGTGGAGCTGGTGGAAAAACCTGCCC
>JANORU010000214.1:0-1736 GCA_031415475.1 Hyphomicrobium sp. | reverse complement strand
CCCGTCGCGCGTGGGATAGTCGGTGCCGAACACCTCCATCCCCGACCGCTTGCCCAGCGCGGTCTCGCACGCGACCTTGATGAGATGTGTAGCGCGCGGCGTCGATTGCCCCGAGCGGCCCTGCGGATCGGCGCCGGCAACGTTGAAGTAGCGCAGCGCCACATAGCGGAAATCGTGGGCACGCGCCGTATCGGCCAGCATGATTTCGGTCATCAATTTTGACGACCCATAGGGCGAGACCGGATTGACGAAACTGTCTTCCGCGACCGGGGCATCGCCGGGTTCGCCATAGACGGCGGCGGTTGACGAGAAAATGAAATTCTTGACGCCAATCGCGACGGCCGCTTCCATCAAGGCGCGCGACTTGACTGTGTTGTTCGAGTAGTAGCCGAGCGGATCGGCGACCGAGTCCGGCACAACGATCGAACCGGCAAAGTGAACGATTGATTTAACGGCGTACTTTTTCAGGACCGTGCGGACGAGATCCTGATCGCCGACGTCACCAACGACGAGCGTCGCCTGCGCCGGCACCGCCCAGCGAAACCCGGTCGAAAGATTATCGAGGACAACAACTTTTTCACCGGCGTCGAGCAATGCTAACACCATGTGACTGCCGATATATCCGGCGCCGCCGGTCACCAGAACGGTCATAGACTTCCCCTGTTACGTATGGCCGCTGCATCGGAGCACCGCCGGCCAACTACCATGTTATAGACGGTCAGTTTAAGTTCCCTAACGTTGCTGTGCCATAATCTGCAACTTATCGACGTTAGGTGCCCGTTAGGATGTGGTCTGCCATTCAAGATTCGTGCCCGAACCAGTGCCGGAGCTACTTCACATATGAGCGCTAAGCGAATTCGAAAAGCTGTGTTCCCGGTCGCGGGACTTGGAACCCGGTTTCTGCCGGCGACCAAAGCCGTGCCGAAGGAAATGCTGACGGTCGTCGACCGGCCGGTGATCCAGCACGTCGTCGATGAAGCGCGCGCTGCCGGCATCGAGCATTTCGTCTTCGTCACGGGACGCAACAAGCAGGTCATCGAGGATCACTTCGACCATCAGGTGGAACTTGAAGAGACGCTTCGTGCCCGCTCCAGGACCGCAGCTCTCGAGGGATTGAAACGGGACATGCTACCCGCCGGACAGGCGAGCTTTACGCGTCAGCAGGCGCCGCTCGGACTTGGTCATGCCGTCTGGTGCGCGCGCGATATCATCGGTGACGAACCGTTTGCGCTGCTGCTTCCCGATATGCTGCACAAGGGCGAAACGCCGTGTCTTGCCGACATGATTGCGGCCTATAACACTCACGGCGGTAACATGGTCGCCGTCGCGCCGGTGCCCGACGACCAGACGCATCAGTATGGCATCGTTGGTGTTGCTGATCGCGCGGCCAAAGTATCGGCGATCACGTCCATGGTCGAGAAGCCGCCGCGCGGCACCGCGCCCTCCAACCTGCACATCACCGGCCGCTATATTCTGCAGCCGGAAATCTTCGGTCTTCTTGCCAAGCAGGAAACAGGTGCCGGTGGCGAAATCCAACTGACTGACAGCATGATCCGCTTAATGAGCGACCTCAAGCAGCCGTTTCATGCGGTTCGTTTCGATGGCTCGATCTACGATTGCGGCTCAAAATCCGGCTTTCTTGCCGCCAACGTCGCCTATGGCCTGTCGCATCCGGAAACGGCGGCCGATTTGCGCGCCGAGATCGCCCGATTGCTTTGACCGGTCCTGCGATTAAC
>JANORU010000213.1:0-3037 GCA_031415475.1 Hyphomicrobium sp. | reverse complement strand
CCGTATGCTCAAGGGAACGTGACGGTGCAAGTTGGTCAGCGGATCATCATGAATCACTACACAGCTAAGCGGTTGCTGAACGCGTTGTCGATGGCGTTGCAGCGTCACGAACAAGCCTTCGGAGTTCTGGAAACCGACGTTCGCCGCCGCTCGTCAGGGCCGTCGCGTGGCGCTCGCCAACAAGGAATGTCTGGTCTCGGCCGGCGATATTTTTCTCAAAGAGATTGCAGCATCGGGTGCTGAACTGTTGCCGGTCGACAGTGAACACTGCGCCGCCTTTCAGGTGCTCCATGGCGCGGCACCGGACTCGATTGAGAAGATCGTGCTGACCGCGTCAGGCGGGCCGTTTCGAACGTGGCCGGCCGAGCGGTTGGCGGCGGCGACGCCGGAAGAAGCGCTGCGCCATCCCAACTGGTCGATGGGCGCCAAGATCACCATCGATTCCGCGACCTTGATGAACAAGGGTCTCGAATTGATCGAAGCCTATCATCTGTTCCCGGTCGAGAGCAGCCAGCTCGATGCCGTCGTCCATCCGCAATCGATCATCCACGCGCTCGTCCACTATGTCGATGGCTCGGTACTGGCACAGCTTGCGGCGCCGGATATGCGCACGCCAATCGCGCTCGCTCTCGCCTGGCCTGCGCGCATGGCCGCACCGACGGCCCGCCTCGATCTTGCCGAAATAGGACAATTGACGTTCGAGCGCATTGATCACGCCCGGTTTCCGGGCCCGGGGCTGGCCAAATCTGCTCTCGCCCGCGGTGGCACGGCTCCTGCGATATTGAACGCGGCAAATGAAATCGCCGTTGAGGCCTTCCTTGACCGGCGCATCGGATTCCTGGATATCGCCAGGACTGTTGCCAGCGTACTTGAGAGCGCTGACCGGATTGGCATCATCCGTCCGCAGGCCTGCCTCGAAGATGTTTTGGCCGCCGACGCGGAAGCACGGGGTTTGGCGCGTAGATTGACAACGGCCGGCAACGGCAAAAGTCACCACTAATCTAGGAGATCGGCTCTGATGGACGTCTTGCATTCAATCTGGGGCGCGCTCACGTACGCTTTGCCGTTCCTGTTTGTGCTGACGGTCGTCGTGTTTTTCCACGAACTGGGGCATTTTCTGGTCGCGCGCTGGTGCGGCGTATCCGTTAAGACGTTTTCAATCGGCTTTGGCCGGGAAATCTTTGGCTTCTTCGATAAACACGGCACGCGCTGGCGCGTGGCTTGGATTCCGCTTGGCGGCTACGTCAAGTTCATCGACGACGAGGGCGCGGCCAGCACGCCCTCGCGCGACGCCCTGGACCGCATGACGCCCGAGGAGCGGCAGGGATCGTTCCACGGCAAGCCGGTCAGCCAGCGGGCGGCTGTTGTGGCTGCCGGGCCGATCGCCAACTTCATTCTGGCGCTGCTGATTTTCACCCTTTGGTACTGGGTCAACGGCGTCCATTCGGTCGAACCCCGGGTCGATGCGGTGGTCCCCGATACGCCAGCGGCCCGCGCCGGACTGGTGGCTGGCGACTTGATCGTCGAAATCGAAGGCACGGCGATCGACAGCTTTGAAAAGGTTCAGCAAATTGTTGGCACAAACGTCGGTAAACCGCTCCAGTTCATCGTCGAACGGGCGGGCTCCAGGGTGCCGTTGTCGGTGACACCGGAGGTCCGCGAGCAGGTCGACGACAAGGGTGACAAGCAGAAAATGGTCGTCATCGGCGTCAAGCGGACGGCAACTCCAGATAGCGTGAAGCGCTTCCAGCCGAACCCGATCGAGGCCTTTGGCCTCGCCGTTGACCGCACCAAATTCATTGTCACCAGCACGCTCGGCTACCTCGGCGACGTGTTCGGTGGACGCCAAAGCGGGGATCAGCTTGGCGGTCCGATCCGGATTGCCGATATTGCTGGCCGGGTTGCGCAACAAGGGGTTGAATATTTGATCCACTTGACGGCGTTCATTTCCGTTAGCGTCGGGCTGATTAACCTGTTTCCGATCCCCCTTCTCGATGGCGGACATTTGATGTTCTACGCCGTCGAGGCGATCCGCCGCCGGCCGCTCAGCGAGCGCACTCAGGAGATCGGTTTTCGGATCGGAATGGCCGTTGTGCTCAGCCTCATGGTTTTCGCCACAATCAATGACTTACCGATTCTCAAGCGATGGATTGTCGGGGCCGGATAACGACGGTCAGAATCACGCCGCCTGACGTAATCTTGCCACTTCCAACTGGGTTACTGAATCGTTAAAAGCTTCGGTGTTGGGATTGCCCTATGGCAGACGTTTTGCCGGGGGTAGGCGGGCAATCGCATTGATGGGGTTTGACGGCCTTCGGGTCACGCCTGGTCCCGTCGGTGTCGCGCGACGTACGTTGGGGGAAACGCTTTCAGCATGATGTCTGAACTGCAGTTGCCACGGTTGGCGATTAGAGGCGTTCGCTGGCTGCGCTTTATGGCGCTACTTGTCGTTGCACTGGTGCTTACCTTGACGGGCGCTCTTTTGCCGGCCGGTACGGCCGCCGCCCAAGGCGTTGTCAAAGACATCCAGGTTTCGGGCAATCAGCGGGTCGAAGCTGAGACGGTCCGGTCCTACCTGCAGTTCTCCGCCGGCGAATCCTACGACGACGGCAAGATCGATGCATCGATCAAGTCGCTGTTTTCAACCGGACTGTTTTCCGACGTAAACATCCAGCCGCAAGGCTCGACCATCATCGTTTATGTCGTTGAGAACCCGGTCATCAATCAGGTTGCCTTCGAAGGTAACAGCGAAATCGACACCGATACACTGCGCAACGAAGTGCAATTGAAGCCGCGCTCGGTGTTCACGCGCGCCAAGGTTCAGGCCGACGCACAGCGCATTCTCGACGTTTACAGCCGCCAGGGCCGCTTTGCCGCTTCGGTTGAGCCGAAGGTGATCGAACTCGAACAGAGCCGTGTCAACTTGGTGTTTGAAATAACCGAAGGTGGCGCCACCAAGGTCAAGGGCATCAACTTCACGGGCAATCAGGCCTTCTCCGACAGCCAGCTGCGCGACATCATCTCGACGACGCAGTCG
>JANORU010000212.1:0-2047 GCA_031415475.1 Hyphomicrobium sp. | reverse complement strand
GCAGGAAGCGCGGCTGATGGACCACAAGTGGTACGCGGCTCTCGCCTACGTGCGCGCGAACAAGCTGAACCACAACGTCATCGAGGGCCCGCGCGACCGCTTCGGCATCATCGCCAGCGGCAAGGCCTACAACGACACGCGCCAGGCCCTGGCCGATCTCGGACTGGATGACGCGATCTGCCGCGCCGTCGGCATCCGGCTGCACAAGGTCAACGTGGTCTGGCCGCTCGAAGCGACGATCACGCGCGACTTCGCACTCGGCCTGCAGGAAATCCTGGTCGTCGAAGAGAAGCGCCAGGTCATCGAGTACCAGATCAAGGAAGAGCTCTACAACTGGCGCACCGACGTGCGGCCGAATGTGCTCGGCAAGTTCGATGAACCCGACGGCGACAACAGCGGCGGCGAGTGGAGCCGCTCGAACCCGAGCGACATGTGGCTGCTGCGCGCCAAGGCCGATCTGACGCCGGCGATCATCGCCAAGGCGATTGCCAAGCGCTTGAAAAAACTCGGCCTCGCACCGGCGGGCGGCGACGTCGCCGCGCGCATGGACCAGCGCATCGCCGTCATCGACGCCCGCGAGAAAGCGCTGGCTGAAATGCAATCCGGCGGGGCTGAGCGCGCACCGTGGTTCTGCTCGGGTTGCCCGCACAACACCAGCACGCGCGTGCCCGAAGGCTCACGCGCGGTGGCCGGCATCGGCTGCCACTACATGGCGGTGTGGATGGACCGCGAGACCACCACCTTCTCGCAGATGGGCGGCGAAGGCGTGTCGTGGGTCGGCCAGCAGCCGTTCACGAAGGACAAACACATCTTCGCCAACCTCGGCGACGGCACCTACTTCCACAGCGGCATCCTGGCCATCCGCCAGAGCATCGCCTCGGGCGTGAACATCACCTACAAGGTGCTTTACAACGATGCCGTGGCGATGACCGGCGGCCAGCGCGTCGGCGAGCGGCCCGAGGGGCACAGCGTTTTGCAGGTCATGAACAGCCTCGTCAGCGAAGGCGTGAAGAAGCTCATCATCGTCACCGATGAGCCCGAGAAATACGACGGCGTGGCGCTGGCCGATGGCGTGACCGTGCATCACCGCGACGAACTCGATGCGCTGCAGCGCCAGTTCCGCGAGATCGAAGGCACGACAGTCATCATCTACGATCAGACCTGTGCCACCGAAAAACGCCGGCGCAGGAAGCGCGGCACGATGGCGATTCCCGACAAGCGTGTCGTCATCAACGAGCTGGTCTGCGAAGGCTGCGGCGATTGCAGCGAACAGAGCAACTGCCTGTCGGTCGAGCCGATCGAAACCGAGTTTGGCCGCAAGCGCCGCATCAACCAGAACAGCTGCAACCTCGACTACTCGTGCGTCAAGGGCTTCTGCCCAAGCTTCGTCACCGTCGAGGGTGGAACCCTGAAGAAGCCGAAGAAGGAGCAGAAGGGCGATCTCGCGTCGATGCCCGCACTACCCGATCCGGCGCTGCCGGTGGCCGAGCAGGCCTGGGGCATCGTCGTCGGCGGCGTCGGCGGCACGGGCGTCATCACCGTCGGCCAGTTGCTCGGCATGGCCGCACACATGGAAGGCAAGGGAATCGTCACGCAGGATGCGGGCGGCTTGGCGCAAAAAGGCGGCGCGACCTGGAGCCACATCCAGATCGCCAACAGGCCCGACGCGATCTTCACCACCAAGGTCGATACCGCGAAAGCCGATCTGATCATCGCCTGCGACTCGATCGTTGGCGCCAGCAAATACACCTTGTCGGCGATGCAGGCCGGCCGCACCTACGTCGCGCTGAACACACACGCCACGCCGACCGCGGCCTTCGTGCACAACGCCGACTGGCAGTTCCCGGCCTCGCAGTGCGAGAGTGCGATCAAGGCCAGCGTCGGCGAGGCCCTCGTCGGCGCTTTCGATGCCGAGCAGGCCGCCGTGCAACTGGTCGGCGACTCGATCTACACCAACCCGCTGCTGCTCGGCTACGCGTGGCAACAAGGCCGCGTGCCGCTGTCGCACGCTTCGCTGATGCGGGCGATGGAGTTGAATGGTGTACAG
>JANORU010000211.1:0-2629 GCA_031415475.1 Hyphomicrobium sp. | reverse complement strand
ATCTGCACTTCATGCATCCGGTCAAGTCGCGCGCTTCGATCCGCAAGGCCTATCACGAGCACGGCATCAAGAGCTTCTCGCTCGACAGCGAGGACGAGCTGCAAAAGATCGTCGATGAGACGACCGGGCCAAACGGGCCGGCGCGCGATCTCGCGTTGTTCGTGCGTCTCTCGGTGCCGCCGATCAATTCCAAGATCCCGCTCGAGCGTAAGTTCGGGACGTCCGGCATCAAGGCCGTAAAACTGCTCGGCAAGGCACGCCAAGTGGCGGCCGAACTCGGCCTGACGTTTCATGTCGGTTCGCAGACCATGACGCCGGAAGCGTATACCCGCGCCTTGAAAGAAGTCGGCACGTTGATCGGCAAGGCTGGCGTGACCGTCGACCGGCTCGATATCGGCGGCGGCTTTCCCTCGATTTATCCGGGTATGGAACCGGCGCCGCTGATGAGCTTTATGGAGACGATCAAGGCCGGTGTCGACAAGCTCCCCGTTCGCGACAACGTGCGGCTGATGTGCGAGCCGGGCCGCGCGCTCGTCGCCGAAGCCGAGAGCCTGATCGTGCGGGTTGAAGCGCGCCGCGGGACCGATCTCTTTCTCAACGATGGCGGCTATGGCGTGATGTTCGACGCCGCGCACCTGGACTGGATCTATCCGGCGCAGCTCGTGTCACGGGCGCCCGCGAAAGGCGAGGCGTTGACGCCCTTCGCGCTGTGGGGGCCGACATGCGATTCCATCGACTACATGAAGGGGCCGTTCCTGTTGCCGGCCTCGATCCGCGAGGGCGACTACGTCGAAATCGGCAACGTCGGCGCCTATGGCCGCGCCATGGCCGGCGATTTCAACGGCTATGGCAAGTATGACGAGGTGATCCTCGACGACGAGCCGATGCTGTCGCTGTATACCGGCGCCAAGCTGTCAGCGGCGGCCGGCTAGGGTCTGTTCCACCAAGATCAAAGTAATCCCCATACATCTTGGATCCCGTAAAGTCGGGCGCGTCAGGATCATGCGCGAATCGTCCTAACTCTCGTGCACGACGTGGTGCGGGAGAAGGCGATGGGACTGAAACTCAAATTGTTTCGCAGACGCGCGGCGCGTGAGGCAGTCAGTGTCGAACGGATTGTTAAGGGCGCCGAGCGCACGGGCGATGTGCTGGCGGGTATTGAATATGAACTTCAGCAATTGAAACGCGAGATACAGCCTAGGCCGCCGCGCATTTCTCCGGTCATCGTCCGTGCTCCCTTCGCGCCTGAATCAGGGCTGAGAAATCCCGATCATCGCCTCGATCCGAAGTGGTGGAAGTCGCTGGGGTTTGAGGGGTGAGGGGCCTCGCCGCTCGATGCAATGCAACGATGGCAGCATGGTGGGCGGTGCAGGGATCGAACCTGCGACCCCACCCGTGTGAAACTTGGGGTCACACAAATATTGGCTTTCCGGATGTTGCTGCAAGTTTCTTAACGCACTGATTTTGTTCAATCCGAGGGCTTGACCCTACTCCAGTGTTGCCCCCAATTTGCTTTCCGGTGCTTCCCAGGTGCTTCCCAGCGAAGCCCCTCGCGAACAGCGGAGGAACGTCGTGCAACGTGTCAAACTCACCAAGCGCGCCATCGAAACGGCAATCGCCGGCAGTGCTGATGTGGTTCTTTGGGACAGCGAACTAGCGGGCTTTGGCCTTCGCATTCGCGCTGGGGGATCCAAGACGTTCATTGCCCAATATCGCGCCGGCGGTGGCCGGTCCGGGCAGACGCGCCGCTTCACGATTGGCCGTCACGGCGTGCTGACCGTCGACGAGGCGCGGCTCGAAGCGCGCAAAGTGCTCCTGTCCGCTGCGCAAGGGTCCGATCCGTCTCTCAATCGCAGAGCCAAGCGCAATGAAATGACGATCGCGCAACTCATCGACGAATTCGAAAAGCGAGGCGTGGACCATCTGAAAGAACGCGGGCGACGCTACATGCTGGCCCGGCTACGTCATCACATCGTGCCGACGCTTGGCCGCAAAAAAGTTTCGGATGTCCGCATCAGTGACGTTGAGCAGATGATGCGCGACGTTAAGGCCGGCAAGACCGCCAAAGACGAGAAGACCGGGCCGCGGGCACGCGTCATCGTCCGTGGCGGCGAGGGCGCAGCAGCACGCGTGGTGCGTGACTTGTCCGCGCTGTTCACGTTTGCCATTCGCCAGGAATGGGCGCGATACAACCCTTGTGTGCCGGTTAAGAAGCCTGCTGATAAGCGCCGCACTCGCTTTCTGTCTCTTGATGAGATCAAGCGCTTTGGCGAAGCGCTGGGGACTCTCGAAGAGGTCGGAGCGAACGCCAAAGCCATCGCGATCATGCGGCTATGGGCTCTGACCGGATGCCGGCGCGACGAGATCGCGGGGCTCAAATGGTCCGAAGTCGATTTGGACCGCACCTGCCTTGTCTTAGCGGAAACAAAAACGGGTCGGTCCGTCCGGCCGCTGGCACATGCAGCGGCGGCAATCTTGAGGGCGCAAACGCGCGTCGAAGGAACGGATTTCGTTTTTCCGTCGGATGAAGACGGTGACAGCTTCTATCAGGGCACCAAGCGCTATTGGGCCAAAGCTGTGAAGCTCGCGAATTTGCCGGGCGTGACGCCGCACACCTTGCGCCATACGA
>JANORU010000210.1:0-2613 GCA_031415475.1 Hyphomicrobium sp. | reverse complement strand
CAGTTCCTGTGCGGCCTGGCGACGGTCACGTCCGTGTCGCGCATGCTGTTCGCGTTCTCGCGCGATGGCGGCATCCCGGGTATCTCCGGAATGCTTGCCAAGGTGAGCCCCACCTACCGCACGCCGGTCAACGCCATCTGGGCGGGGTCGATCCTGTCGGTTCTGTTCGTGTGGTTTACCTCGTCGATCACGATTGCCGGCACCCCGGCCTACTCAATCGTTGTCTCGTGCACGGTCATCTTCCTGTTCCTGTCGTTCGCACTGCCGATCCTGCTCGGCATGATTGCCTATGGCGGTCCGAAGTGGCCGACCCCGGGACCGTGGAGCATGGGAGGGGCGATGTTCCGCTTCGTCGGCCTTCTGGCGCTGATCTCGATGGCCGTCATGTTCTTTGCCGGCATTCAGCCGCCGAACGACTGGGCGCTGCCGATCACGATCGGCTTCATCCTGCTGTCGCTGCTGATCTGGGTGTTGGTCGAGAACCGCCGGTTCAAAGGCCCGCCGATCGGCGATGAAATTGCCCGTCGTCAGGCTGAGATCCGGGCAGCTGAGGCAGCTGTCGGTGAGGCCGCGATCTAAGTTCGAATACTTGACAACGAGACGGGGCCGGATCGCTCGCGCGATCCGGCCCCTTTGCATTGCGTTGTACACTTTGAAAATCGCTTAGGTTTTCGCGGCCGGCGGATCGACGAACAATTCGCTCGTGTAGTAGCGCTCGGCGCACGACGGCGAGAATGTCACGATTGTCTTGCCGGCCATGTTCTCGCGGGTGGCAATTGATATCGACGCGGCGAGGTTTGCGCCAGTCGAAATGCCGCCCGGAATGCCTTCGAGCTTGGCGAGCAGGCGAGAGACCTCGAACGACTGTTCGTTCGACACGGTGACGATTTCGTCGATGAGGCTCGTATCGAGCACGCCCGGCACAAAGCCGGCGCCGATGCCCTGGATTTTGTGCGGGCCGCGGTTGCCGCCCGAAAGCACGGGGCTCCCTGTCGGCTCAACTGCGAATATCTTCAAGCCGGGATTGCGGCTCTTCAACACCCGGCCGCAGCCGGTGAGAGTTCCGCCGGTGCCGACGCCGATCACCAGCGCATCGACTTTGCCACCTGTGTCATTCCAAATTTCCTCTGCAGTAGTGCGCTCATGAACGGCCGGGTTGGCAGGGTTCTCGAACTGGCTCGGCTGGACTGCGCCGGGCAACGTTGCGACCAGTTCATTGGCGCGGGCGATGGCCGCCGGCATACCGCCGGCCGCCGGTGTCAGTTCCAAATCGGCGCCGAGATGCGCCAAAATCTTGCGGCGCTCAATCGACATCGATTCCGGCATGACGAGGATGAGTTTGTAGCCGCGGGCCGCAGCGACGAACGCAAGGCCGATGCCGGTGTTGCCCGAGGTCGGCTCGACGAGCACGCTCTTGCCGGGCGTGATCCGGCCCTCGGCTTCGAGCACGTCGATCATCGACACGCCGATACGGTCCTTGACGCTCGACAGTGGATTGAAGAATTCGAGCTTCATCAGGATTTCGGCGCGGGCGCCGGCCTGCTTGCCGATCTTGCCGAGCCGGACCAGAGGCGTGTGGCCTATGGTTTCAGTAATGTCGTTATAAACGCGGCCGCGACCCCACGATTTGGTGGCGTCGAGCGTCTTCATTTCAGGAACTTTGGTCATTGTCTTGGCTTTCCAGGTCAGGGAGCTTGGCCGGGATGGGTGTCTCTGTCAGGCAATACTCTTGCTTGTAGTCATCCTGCAATCGGCTTTCGGCGAAAAATTTATTCGCCTCAGTCCAAAGTGCCGGATTATTCTACCGGATAGGGCGGGTTTTGCGAGGGCGGCGCTGTGCCGATCCGGCTCGAACCTGCACGCGCTTTCTTTTCTTGTGCGGTGCACGAACGGCCGGTTCCTTCGATTGCAGGCCGGTCGATCCGAACCCGCCCGCGCCGCGCGTCGTCGCCTTGAGATGGCTAACGAGAACCATATGGACGCGCGTGTAGGTGGCGACGACTAGCTGCGCGATCCGCTCGCCGCGAACGATGGTGAACGGGACTTTCCCGAGATTGATCAGCAACACTTTCACTTCGCCGCGATAATCCGCGTCGATCGTGCCCGGGCTGTTGAGAACGGTGACCCCGTGCTTCATGGCCAGACCCGATCTCGGGCGGACTTGGCCCTCCGTACCCGGCGGCAGTTCGAGTTGCAGTCCGGTCGGGATCAAGGCATGTCCGCCGGCCGGAATGAAGATGGGCGCGTCCTCTTCGACGGCGGCGATCAGGTCGAGACCGGCGGAGTGTTCGGTTTGATGGGCAGGCAGCGGCAGTCCAGCGGCGTGCGGGAGCTGGACCACACGGACACGAGTGCCGGACGTGCGCGCCTTGGCCATCAGACTTCGATCTCTGACGTTGCGAGATGGGTAGCAGCGCGTGACATCAGCCGGTCGGCAACGTCCGACTTGTCGAGCGCCGGCCAGGGCTCGGCGCCCTTGGCGGTCACAAGATGGACCGTGTTGTGATCGCCGCCAAACGTACCCGTGCCATGCGAGACGTCGTTGGCGACCATCCAGTCCGCACCCTTGGCCTTGCGCTTCCGGATGGCTTCTTCAACGACGTTTTCGGTTTC
>JANORU010000209.1:0-4508 GCA_031415475.1 Hyphomicrobium sp. | reverse complement strand
GCTGTCGGCGAGGAGCACTGGCCGGACTATTTCGCAATTCTCGCCCGGTCACTGAAGCCGGGAGGTGCGGCGGTGGTGCAGGCGATCACCATTGGCGAAAGCGATTTCGAACTCTACCGCTCGCGGCCAGATTTCATTCAGCGGTTCATATTCCCGGGTGGCATGCTGCCGACCGTGACGACAATGCGCGAGCACGCGGCGCGCGCCGGACTGGAGTTCGAGATCGTCGAGCAGTTTGGCCAGAGTTATGCGCGCACTCTTGCGATCTGGCGCGACCGTTTTGAAGAGGCTTGGCCAGACATCGAAAAGCTCGGCTTCGACGCTCGCTTCCGGCGCATGTGGACCTATTATCTCACCTATTGCGAAGTCGCCTTCGAGACCGCCACCGTCAATGTCGGGGTGTACCGGATGAAGCGCGTTTGATTTGGCCGGCTACGAGGCTGGAGCAGGGCTTCAAACGTCCTTCGATCCTCGCTCCTCGGCCGGCAGAACGAAGGTCCGCACGAACCAGAGATAGGCCCAATTTGGCGCAACGCGGGCCATCTTGAGCATGGTGACGATCTGCCAGGGAAATGCGATTTCATATTTGCCGGCCTTGAGACCGCGGATGATCCGCTCGGCGGCATCATCGACCTTCATCAGATAGGGCATCGGAAACTTGTTGATCGACGTCATCGGCGTTGCGACGAAGCCGGGATTGATGATCGTGATCTTAAGCCCATAGCGGGCGAGATCGGCTTGGAGACTTTCAGCCAAACTGATGAGCGCCGCCTTGGTCGGGGCATAGGCGACCGATTTCGGTAAACCGCGATACCCGGCGACCGAGCCGACAAGTGCGATGTGGCCCTGCTTGCGCGCGATCATCGCCGGCAGGAGCCCAGCGAGGCAATTGGTGACGCCGATGTAGTTGACCGACATGCTTTCGGCCGCCTTGGCGGCGTCGAAGCCCGCCGCGCCCATGGGATGCCAGACGCCGGCGTTGAGAATGACGAGGTCGGGGCTGCCGCCGGCAGCGATTGCCTGCATCGCCGCAACACAGGATGTGGTGTTGGCGACATCGCAGGTCACAACAGAGATATTTTTAGACGTGCTCTGGAGGTCGGCGAGCTTATCGGCGGAGCGGGCAATGGCCGTGACGCGTACGCCTTCGCCCGCCAATCGAAGCGCGATTTCGCGGCCGATGCCGGTACTGGCTCCGGTGATGAGGCAGGTCTGCCATGGTGCAGCCGCCACCGCGCGTGTCCTCCGGAAATCTACAACCCGACGAGGGGCTGCATCATGCGGGCAACCCAGCCTTTGAACTTGGCCTTGCTGTCGGATGCAATCAAGCAAATACAGCCTTCGATAGGATCAGCTATCGGCTGATGTTCGACATCGTCGCCGAGATCGGCGACGTCACCGGCGCGAAAAGTGCCCAACTTATCCGTATAGCTGCCGCGCAGAACGTAGGTCAGCTCAGAACCGCCATGGCCGTGATCGGGCATCGCGGTCCCCGGGCCAACCTTGATCAGCCGCAGATCGCCCTTGGTATTCGCCGACAGCGGCAAGGGATAGTGCCAAAGGCCTGGAGCCAAGCGCTTCCAATGAATGCTGTCCAAGTCATCGCCGATCAGATGGCGCAGCGGGGCCGGCACTTCCGTCCGCTTGGCATCGGTATTGGCACGCACCAAGGTTTCGCCGTCCTGCTCACCGGCGCGCATGGCGACGATCGGCGCCGGGCGATCAAGGCCGACAGTTTCCAAGCCGTCAAACAACACTTCGCCGACGCGCTCGAAACCGCGCAGTCCGGACAGGCATGAAGGACACACAGACAAATGCGAGGCCACGACCGCCGCCATCGGCTCCGGCTGACTGCCGGCCGCGCAACTCATCAAGGTGGCATCGTCGAGGTGGTGGGTGATCTTCATCGAGAGGTTCAATCAGTTGCTCTGTTGCGTTCGTTTGTCGGACTTGCCTGTCACTGCATGTCGTCGACTGCTTCACGAATCTTCTGGTAGGCCAGCCGCATTCGAGACTTGACTGTTCCCAGCGGTAATCCCAGACGCTCCGCTATCTCGCTGTGCGACAAGCCTTGGGTATACGAGAGACCCACGACCTCGGATTGATCGGGTGGCAATTCGGCCAAAACCGCCTGCACCCGCTCCCGCCGCTGCCGCTCCGATAACAACTCCTCGGGACTGGGATCGTCGGAGGCTTCCTCGTCCTGGTTCTCCGGAAGAGGCTGCCATGCAACTTCCCTACGCAGCCTGTCGATCCTTAGATTACGGGCGATCGTAAATATCCAGGTGGTGGCGGAGCCTTTCTCATCGGAATAGAGCCCAGCCTTCCTCCAGACCATCAAGAGGGTCTCTTGGGCCAGGTCTTCAGCCACCGCCGCGTCGGCGCCTTGGCGCATCATGTACGCCTTCACGCGCGGGCCATAAGCCTCGAAAAGCTTACGAAACGCGTCGATATCGCGGCTGGTTGCTACTTTTTGTAAGAGATCGGCCATGTTTTTCGGCATCGCGGCGAAAGGCGCGCGTGATGATTGCGCTGCCCCAACGGTAAGCTGAACCATAGCCGAACCTTCTGTGACTTGCCAAATGTACGATGAAGTCAGAGGGACGGATTGCTGCCAACGCTGGAGACTTTGAGATGCTGGATGTGCAACTTGCCGATGTCGCCGTACTTCTTGGCGCTTTGGCACTGGCCGGGCCGTTGGCCCGCGGCCTCGGGATCAGCGCCGTACTCGGCTATTTGGCCGCCGGCGCCCTGGTCGGTCCCTATGGCTTCGGCAGCCTGTTCTCGACCAAAGAGGCGAGCCAGATCCTGCATTTTGCCGAGTTTGGCATTGTCCTGCTTCTGTTCCTGATCGGGCTCGAATTGCGCCCCAAACGCCTGATGGCGATGCGCAGTGCGATCTTCGGTCTCGGTGGCGCGCAGGTTGCCTTGACAGGTCTTCTGATCGCCGCCGTTGGACTGGCGTTTCAAGTGCCGTGGAATGTGGCGCTGTTCGCCGGCCTGGCGCTCGCGCTATCCTCAACCGCTTTCGCGCTGCAGGTGATGGACGAGAGCGGCGATCTTGCCGCCCGCCACGGCCGCCTCGGTTTTGCGGTTCTGCTGTTTCAGGATCTGGCGGCCATTCCGCTGATCGCCCTCGTGCCGCTGTTTGCACTTGGCAACGGCGGCGAGGGCGGCATGGGGCTGTTCGGTTCGCTCAAAGCACTGGGCGTCATCGCGGCCGTCGTCATCATCGGCCGGTTCCTGCTCGATCCGCTGATCCGTCTCATCGCCACGACCAAGGTGCGCGACGCGATGACGGCAACGGCGTTGCTCACGGTTGTTGTTATGACCCTCATCATGCAGTGGGCCGGGCTATCGGCGTCGCTCGGCGCATTCCTCGCCGGCGCGTTGCTGGCTGAGAGTTCCTATCGCCATCAGCTCGAAGCCGACATTCAGCCGTTCGAGGGATTGCTGCTCGGCCTGTTCTTTACCGCCATCGGTATGTCGCTCAATCTGAAACTCCTGCTCGACGAGTGGCCGATGGTGCTGGCGTTGTGCGCGGCTTTGATCGTCATCAAATCGCTGGTGCTGTACGCGCTCGGCCGCTGGCAGGGGCTCGACAATCGCGGTGCGCGGCGCTTGGGCTTTTTCCTGTCGCAGGGTGGTGAGTTTGCCTTCGTGCTGTTTGCCGCCGGTGTCACGGCCGGCATTCTGGCACGATCACAATCGGATATGCTGTCGCTCGTCGTGACAATCTCAATGGCGTTGACACCATTCCTGCTTGCCATTGACCGGTTGCTTGCGGGCCGCAAGCCAGCCGCCGCCGCCTTCGAGACGCCCGATGATAACGATGGCCATGTGATCATCGCCGGCTTTGGCCGCTACGGGCAAATTGCAGCCCGCGTGCTGCGCGCCAAGAAAATCCCGTTCACCGCCCTCGACATCAGCGCCGAGCAGGTCGAGTTCGTCAAAAAATTCGGCTCGCGCGCGTTCTTCGGCGATGCCAGCCGTGCCGAAATTCTGGAAGCCGCAGGTATTTCAAAAGCCCGCGCTCTGGTGCTCGCCATCGATGACGTCGAAGCCTCGGTCCGGACCGCCGAGATGGTGACCAGCCGCTGGCCGAAGGTGCCGCTCTATGCCCGCGCCCGCAATCGCCAGCACGCCCATCGGCTGCTTGATCTCGGCGTCAAGTTCATCGAGCGCGAGACGTTTCTCTCCGCCCTGCAGACGACACGTCAGCTGCTCGGCGGTCTTGGGCTATCGAACCGCGACGTCGAGCAGACGATCAAAACGTTCCGCGCCCATGACGAGCGCCGGCTGCTCGAAGACTACAAGCACTACACCGATCTCGAGCGGCTCCAGGCCAAGGCCCGCAGCGATGCGGCGACGCTCGAAAAGCTATTTGAGGAAGATGCTGCCGAAGACCGCGATCAGCCCAACATCCGGGGTGCAACTGGCCAAGTTTAATGCGCCGCACGGGGCACCACGAACGCAGTCGGAGCCAGACTGCCCGGCCGAGGCTGCAT
>JANORU010000208.1:0-3646 GCA_031415475.1 Hyphomicrobium sp. | reverse complement strand
GCGATTGCGGACTTCATCGAGTCGAACGAAGATTCATTGCATCCAGTAACGCGCAGGATCATCGGCGGCGCACGCAAGCTTTCGGCGGCCGATGCCTTCCGGGGCCTCTATGCCTTGCAGGCGCTCAGGGTGAAGTTGGCGCCCATCATCGCCTCCGTCGATCTTCTGTGCGTGCCGACGGCTTCAACCCACTATACGGTAGAGGCGGTTCTCGCGGATCCAATAGCTACCAACAGCCGACTTGGCACCTACACCAATTTCGTCAACCTGCTCGATCTCTGTGGCATAGCCGTGCCATGCGGCAAGCGCTGGGATGGCTTGCCGATGAGTGTGACGTTGCTTGCGCCAGCGGGCAAAGACGACCTGTCGGCAACTCTTGCCCGCGATCTGCATGCCATGAGCGGCCTGTCGCTTGGCGCAACCGGCTGGCCGCAGTCGCCGGGCCTCGCGGCCCCCTTGGCAAATGAAGATGGTGAAATCGAATTGGTCGTTGTGGGTGCTCACTTGTCAGGCATGCCGTTGAACGGCGAGCTGCGGAAATTGGGCGCGCGATTTTGCCGGGCTGTCAAGACAGCACCAGTCTATCGGCTCTTCGCCCTGTCTGGCCAAGCCACACCCAAGCCGGGTCTTGTGCGCAGCGATGATGACTGCGGATATTCTATTGAAGTCGAGGTCTGGAGTTTGCCACCGGTTGGCTTCGGACGCTTTGTCGCCGCAATCCCGCCACCGCTCGGAATCGGCACCGTAGCACTCGCGGATGGAACATCGCCCAAGGGTTTCCTGGTGGAAACTGCGGGCCTTCAGGGTGCCGTGGACATCTCGCATCTCGGTGGCTGGCGGGCCTACTCAAACGGACTCTCCGGTTGAATCACGCGTTCATTGACGATAGCTGCTTTGCCATGACTGCATCAGGTCAAAAAACGTCGGTCGCTCATGGTCCGTAAAATGTCATCTTACCGCATTATTGCGTCGAATTACCGGAGCGCACAATCAGACGCGTAGGGCTAGGAGCGGTCCACGTAAGCCGAGGGCTCTGTCAGGCTAACGCGCTTTTCTTGTCAATTGCTGCGGTGTCGACATTCAACGCTGCGTACAATCCTTGGATTCTTACTCTTCTCGCTAACTCAACGACTTTTTTCTTCCAGCGACAGGTTGGCCTACTGCCGATTTCAAGGACTTCGAGTTAAAGTGGTTTTGACGGCATTCTCACCGCGCGCAGGTAAAGGCGAAATCATTTTCTTCGAAAGACTTCGCCGTGCTTAATGCAACATACCGTCCCTTACTGCACATGTAGCGCACAAGGTGTTTTCTAACCCATTGATTTCTTTGGATTGTTATTCCTATCCATCATAGGCGCACAGCAAAACCTAGGCGCAGAAAACTGTGTTTTCGCGGTCATCAAGCCCATTTTCCTCGGTTCACTGCACACATAGCGCACATGGAACGGGTCGGTCACTGCACACGCTCTTTATAGCCCGGTCCCTCCTAACTTCTCAATTGGAAAAGCCGTGAATACGCGGGATCAAGAACTCGGCAACCGCCGTTGACCACCGCATGTCTGAAATCGAATTTCAAGGAAACCCGCATCACTCCCTCGCACTATTCCAAAGAGCAGGCAGACAACAGCAGGAATAGTTGTGGATCCAACGTGCGCGCAGGACCTAGCCTCACATTTCAATTCGGCGCTGCTAGACGCCCAGTTTGCATCTTTTCTGACCGTGAGCGCGCCATTTCAATCGTCGTCAGTAGTGCGGCCGCGATGAGGATTAGAATTGTGGCAACCGCGAGAATAGTTGGGCTTATCTGTTCTCGAATGCCAGACGGTAATCCCCTTATTGAGTACGACTCCTAGACGCGGTCGAAAAATCCCTCGTCTCCTTCCGAAAGATACTTGCGTGCTCCCACAGGATCGATGTCGAGGCCAAGCCCCGCAGCAGGCAGCAGGTCGATCATTGAGTTCTTCACGATCTGCTCCGGCAGTCCAACGACGATATCCTCCCACCACGGATCGGACGCGGTTGGGTATTCGAACGCGATGAAATTGGCTGGCAAGGTGGCGCAGACATTGATCAGCGCACCAAGGCCGAGGAGTCCGTTGGCGACCCCGTGCGGGGCCATCATGATCGAGTGCATGTAGGCGTGCTCGGTGACCCATTTGAGCTCGGCGATGCCGCCGACGTCGGCCGGATCGGGGCCGATGACCCGGACCGCCTGAGTTTCGATCAGTTCCTTGAAGTTATGCCGCAGATAAATCTGCTCGCCGGTATGGATCGGTGTCGATGTTGAAACGGTGAGTTCGCGGTAGGCCTGCGGATTGACCCAGGGCACGTAGTCGCCGGTCAGCATGTCCTCGAGCCACATGATGTTGTATTTCTCGACCGCTTGCGCAAAGCGGATCGCGTCATTCAGGAACCAGCCGGGGCCGCAATCGAGGGCAAGGCTGACCTTGTCGCCCGCAACCTCTTTCATGGCGGCCACACAGTCGAGCAAGTAGGCCATGCCGCGTTCGCTGATCTGGCCCTGATCCATGGCGCCGTGGTAGCCGGACATCCTCTGGACCGGGCCGTAGTGGAAACCGGGGAATGTGTCCTTCATCGTCGAATGGAACGATATCCCCTGCTTGATCATGAAGAAGCCTTCGGGCTGATCCATCATCCACCTGATGTCAGCCGCAAAATCCTCGGGCCGGTCGCCCTGTTTCTGCTGCCGCCGGTTGCCGTTGTAGCAGCGGACCTGATCGCGCACCTTGCCCCCGAACAGCTTGTAGGCCGGAACGTTCGCCGCCTTGCCGGCGATGTCCCAGAGCGCGTGTTCGATGGCGCTGACTGCAGCACCATAGGGTTTGAAGCTGCCGCGCTGGCGGATTTTCAGCATGCAGCGCTCTACATCCGTCGGATCTTCACCGATCAGCGCCTCGCGGAAGTGCAGAACGAAAGGCTTGAGGTAAGGCTTGGTGAACTCCGCCTCGCCAAGGCCGTGGATGTTCTCGTCCGTCACGATGCGGACGATGGGGTGTTTTCCGATGAGGGCGCAGCGCAGGTCGACGATCTTCATGGCTCGCTACTCGATCCTGTTGTCTTCGAGATAGTCGCGGTTCATCTCGATCCCGAGCCCGGGTGTTCGGTTCAGCTTGAGACTGCCGTTCGAATTGTCGAGCGGCTTGTTGATGAGCACGTCGTATTTGTGGAGGTTCCACTCCGATGTCTCGAGCTTGTAGAAGTTCGGCACCGTCATCATCACCTGCGCCCCGGCGACGACGTTGATCGGACCGGCAGCGTCGTGGGGAGACACCGGAATGTAATAGGCCTCGCACAGGGCCGAAATTTTCTTGAGTTCGGTAATACCGCCCGTCCACGTCACGTCGGGCATGATGTAGTCCGCCAGCTTGTTTTCAAGGATGGGCACGAAATCCCATTTTGTGTGGCCACGCTCGCCCCATGAAATCGCCGCACTGACCTTGTCGCGGACTTGCTTGAGCGCGTTGAGGCTTTCGGGCGGCACCGGCTCTTCTGCCGCCGACATCCAGAACCTTCGGCGAATGAGGGTGTGCCTTGATAATATTTCGCAGCCGGGCGCGAACGTGTTTATAAAGCGGCGGCAGCACCGGCTCGAGCAACAGTCTTCCCGTTTCGTATAATTTCATGCT
>JANORU010000207.1:0-1587 GCA_031415475.1 Hyphomicrobium sp. | reverse complement strand
CTATAAAGCTTCGTAACCCAAGGTCCGAGACTGGCTGCTTAACGTGAAATTCGGAGGCGACGATGGACGACAGATATATGAGTACGCCATTCGAGAGCGCTTCCTTGAAGTAAAGAACCGCAGTAGCGTGATGCGGCTTTGTTGGGTCAGCAAGCGAAATCAGAAAGCTGGTGTCGACCAATAAGCTATTCAATTACTCGACCCTCGCAGCGTATCTACCCAGTCCGACGGAGTCTCGACATCTTGCCATGCGGCACGCCCTCTTTCGGTCAGCCGCTGAAATGCCTTTTCGTCGAATATGGGGGAGTAATCAATGAATTCGATGAGCACCGCGTTGCGGTACTCATGCGTAATGATGTTGAAGTCTGCGCGAAAACGCACCGTGCTGGGTTTGTACAGGCGGTTAATTGTTTCATCGCGCAAGATGCTCTTGGAAGTCGCCACTCGAATCAACTCTCCGCTCGGTAGACGCAGGTGTGCGTTTGATTTGTTGGCACCGCCAAGATCTTCAATTTCACCGTTCAAATACCGCTCCACGAGAACCCAGTTATCCGCATCGTCCATCCGGTAATCAGTTTCGGCATCGATAACCACAGGAGCCGTTAGCGAGGGGCTCGCGATTACGTATGCCAATCCACGCGAGGCACGCGCACGTCTTTGCCATTTATCGACAATTTCTCGCCTTTTTTTGTCAAGTAGGTCGATGATTTTCGATTGCGCGAGGCCGGCAAGATCATGGAAAAAGCGCGGAGCGACAAAAAAGTCGATCAACTCGATCACGAGCGACCCTGAACGAATGGCCACATCCAAATCGTTGGTCGCCATTTCCCCCGACTCACCCTTTAGAAAGTCATCAACATCTTTTGCGAAGTCCCGCAACGTCGCCAGCGGAACCCGATTGGGCGTAACGCTGTATCCCCTCGAAGTGTCTCGTAGGGAAACGCTCAACTTGACCGGGTTGTCTGTTGCTATGCTCATTTGACGCAAGTTTAATCCGCGATGGGAATTCGTGGCAAATAGAATGTGACGCTTAATTGCTTCGTCCGAACGCCGCACCATGTCGACCCCCATGACCCCGAAAGAAATTGTCCGCGAGCTTGATCGCCATATCGTGGGTCAGGCTGCGGCGAAAAAAGCGGTGGCCATTGCGCTTAGAAATCGTTGGCGTCGACAGCAGGTGCCCGAGCCGTTGCGCACCGAAATCACACCGAAAAATATTCTGATGATCGGCCCGACCGGCGTCGGCAAAACCGAAATCGCGCGGCGTCTGGCCCGGCTCGCCAACGCACCCTTCGTGAAGGTGGAGGCGACCAAATTCACCGAGGTCGGCTATGTCGGCCGCGACGTCGACACCATCATTCGCGATCTGGTTGAAGTGGCGATCAAGCAGACCCGCGAGCAGGCAGTGAAACTGGTGAGAGATCGCGCGCAGGATGCCGCTGAGGAGCGCGTGCTCGATGCGCTGTTGCCGCCGCCGAGCGCCGTGAATTTTGATGATCTGAAGCCGACTGACAACGCGACGCGGCAGAAGTTTCGCAAACTGCTGCGCGAGGGCGCGCTCGACGACAGGGAGATCGAGATCGATGT
>JANORU010000206.1:0-9797 GCA_031415475.1 Hyphomicrobium sp. | reverse complement strand
CTCAGCCCAACCTACGAGTCGGAGCAAGCGGCTCTCACCCCACCCCGCAACTCCCGAAACACAAACCCACCGCCTGCTGCGCGGACATCACGCTATCGCAGTCGCTCGGCTTAAAGCCGGCGATTTTGGCGGATGACAGATCGAGACACGATTGCAGGAACCCTTCGGCCGCCTGCGGGATGGTTGAGCTCTGGTTCAAGTTCGCCGTCAACGTGCGATACGTCAGCCGCGCGAGCTTCATGCGGCCGAGCCCCGTCACGGTGATGCCGCGATGCTCGCCACCCTCGGCGATCAGATAGGCGAACTTGTTCAAGATGCCGCTGTTGAAGTGCACGCAGCCATTGTCATTGAGCCAGGTCGAAGCGCACAGCGCATCGTCCGGAGAGACGACGTCGCCGTAGTGATCGGGCTGGCCGCGATTGGCCGACGAGAAGTTCTGCGCTTTGTCGAACAGCGACGGCTTGCCCGGTTCCGACAGGTTGGGGTTGGCCATGCTGCGCAACGGCCGCTCGAGCGAGTAGCCTGGCGCGTCTTCGCCAATCGACCAGTTGCCGCCCGAGCCCTTGGCATAGAACTCGATCAGCGATCCGAAGATGTCGGACACCGACTCATTCACAGCGCCCGGTTCGTCGGCATAGACGAGATCGGCCTCGTGTCCGGTGATGCCGTGCGCCATCTCGTGCGCTACGATATCGACCGCGCCGGCATAGCCGGGGCCGAACACCATGACGTTGGCCTTCGGGCAATCGTAGCTCTTCGACGGGCACCAGAAGGCGTTGCGGGTATTGCCATAGCGCACGTAGGACTCGAGCGGTCCGCCGCCCTTCGGGCCATCGCCGTCGTTGTCGTCGAAGCTGTTGCGGCCGAGCACGAGATAGAAGAAGTCGCGCACGGCGCCGGTATAGCGGAACGCCTGTTCGGCATCGGTTGGCAGTTCGCTCGAGCCGGCTTTGCCGTCTTCATCGACGAGCGCCGCACCACTTGCCTGGCCGAGATCGTAGATCCGGCGGACCATGCCGGTCGGGCGGTCGCGGAACAGATGGAAGGCTTCGCCGCTCTTGGCATCGACGAACACCCGATAGGTGTCGATGGCGACCAGCCAGGCGAGCCGCGCGCCGCCTTTGATCTTGGCGCGCTGCAAAGCGGGATCGAAGACCACCAGCTCGGCGGAGGCTTCGGCCGTATCCGGGTTCGGCCCCGTGGCGAACGGCGGCGCCGGTGACGTTGGCGATCCGCGTAGTGTAGTGCCCAGCCGGGCGCGTGCCGCGGTGATGGCCGCGTCCTTCTCGATCGACGGCACGGTGTCGGCAACCGCCACCGACGACGTGTTGACCTGGAAGCGCGTGACGCCGAGCGAATTTTCAACTGTGGCTTTTGCAGACGAGCCGAACACGCGCACGCCGTTGACCCGCTGCTCGACCTTGGCAATGAACCGGCTTGGGAAGTCCGGGTCCTTGCGGCGGCCGGCGTACTGCAATTCCGCTTGCGCATTGCGGCCACGGAACGCGGCGGTCAAGCCGCCAGTGTTGAGGAACGTCTCGACCATTCGCCGCGTGTCGGCTTCACTCTGTTCTCCCGCCGGCCGCGCGCCGGCGGCAAGCGAATTGATATCCGGCTTGAACCCGGAGATCGTCGAGATCATCCCCGTCGCCGGGTTGATGGTCGCCTTGAGATCGGGGTGCTCGACTTTCAATTCGGCGATGGCATTTTCCGTTTCGATGCGTTGGGTGGCGGCAACCGCTGCGGCATCGACCGTCGAAGCGGTGCTCTCGAGGGTGCTCGTTGTCCCCCCTGACGTGGGACCTTCGCTCGGCGTGGTGGGAGCACTCGGTTCAGTGGTGGTGCCGCCGGTTGCCGACGTGGCGCCACCGGTTGTTGGCGAGCCTGTGTTGGCGGCAACGACCAACGGCGCATCCTTGCGGCGGCACTGTGTAATGGGCGCTGCCGGTGCATCGCCGGTCGAGGCAACGAGCAGTGACGCAATACGCGCGCTGAGACCGGATTCGCTCATCGCCACTTTCAACGCGTCCGAGCCGCCCTGGAAGGCTGCTTCAATGGCGCCGAGGTCGGAGGGGGCCGCTTCCCCATTGGCAGCTTTGCGCGGCCGCACATCGGCCTCACCGTCGCCGTTCAAGTCGATCTTCGGGAAGAAGCATTCGTTATCGTCGATAACGCCATCGCCATTGAGATCTTCGGTGAAGGCGGCTTCCGTGGTGGCGGCCTTCTCGATGCTGGCCATTTGGCTGGAGAAGAGACTCAAATCGCTGGCCTCGACCTTGCCGTCGCCGTTGAGGTCCGCTCGCAACAGCGGTGCGCCACTCGACGATGTGAGAATGCTGGCGAGCGCGTCGACGCGCGGCGTGGGGCTGCCGCCATCGCTTTGCGGAACGCCCGAGGATTTGAGTAGCGCGATGACATCGGCCGGCGTCTTGTTGGGATCAAGTTCGAATATCAGAGCGGCAAGTGCGGTGACGTGAGGTGCCGCCTGCGATGTGCCCGAGCAGACGGCGAACGGCACCGTGGTCGAGCCGAGCGTGCTCATGATGTCAACGCCGGGAGCGGCGACGTGGCCGCCGGTGTTGGAGAACGAGGCGCGCTTGCCGTCGCGGCCCACGGCTTCTACGACGATGATGTTTTTGACCGGGTCGCCGGTGGTCCAATCGTAGGTGCCGGCCCAGGCGAACGGCGAAGCCCATTTGGTGTTGAGCGGTTCAGCCAATCCTTCACTGTCGTTGCCGGCGGCGACCACGAACAGCACTTCGTTTTCGACAAGCCGTGCCATCGTGCGGATGACGCTCGCCTGTTCGGCGATATGCAACTTCAAGCCGCTGACCGTTTCCGGGTCGGCGCCACCGAGCACACCGCGGGCGATAAAATTGTAAGCGAGACTGACGTTGATGACGCGCAACGGATCGCCGGCGCGCAGCGCGTCGCTTAAATAGAACATCGTGTTCGACAGGACGTCCGAGAACAGCATGGCCTGTGCCTGCCAGTTCTGGTTGGCACCGAGCCGTTCGCGCTCGGAAATAAACTCGGCGGCAATGGCGATGGCGTCGATCTTGGCGTCGGGCACAATACCGTCGATGCCGGGCTTTTCGCCCTGGGCCGCACCGATGATACCGGCGACGTGCGTACCGTGATTGGTTTCGCAATCGGGCCGCGTCAGGGGAGGCCGCGCCGCGCCGCGGGCGAAGCGGAATTTGACATCGGTGTTCTCAGAAAAGCCAACGTCGATGATGCCGATCTTGGGTCGCGCAGCAGTTGGGTTCGCCGCGCGGTGGCGTTCGATCAGCGACCAGATCGCCGGCATCCTGAGGTCCTTGAGGGCCCAGTTGCCGTCGAGACCATCGGCTGGCGGCCACTGCCATTTGAACGTCTTGTCGCCGGATTGGGCCGACGCCGTCGACGGCTTCGGCAAGCCCTTGGCTTCGATCAGCGAGTTGACGAACGCGGCATCGACGATCGATTCCTTGCGCAGTGCCTTAATGACCGGCGGGTCGAGAATCATGTCGAGCTTTTTCGATGGCTCCTGCACGCTTTCCAATGCCGATTCATCGTCGGCAATGGGTGAGGCCGAGCCATCGTTTTCGACCGTGATCACGCCAAGCGCGCCAATAACTTTGGTGACCTTGAAGCCATACTTGCGGATCAGCGCCGCGATATCCTCTTCGCTGGCACTCGTCTTCAGCTGAATCATGTAGCTGCGCTTCTTGGCCACCGGAACTGGTGCCGCGGCATCGCCGCCACCGGTCAGCACAGCATCGGAAGCTACGGGTTCAACGCCGCCGAAGCCGGTCATGCCGGCGCCGAGGAAGCGGCTAAACGGTGCGTTGAGCGACGAGCCTGGCGTCTTGCCCCAGATCATGTCTTTGGCGCCGTCGATGATGCCGTCGAACCAACCGCTCTCTTGATTGCCGCCGCCATCCGCGCCGCCGTCGCGCTTGGCGCTACCGGGTTGCGGCCGGATCCATTGATAGTCCTGTTTTTTGGCCTCAGCGGCCGGGGCCGAGGCGGCATCATCAGGCGCGCTTTCCGGCATCGCTTCAGGTGCCGCTTCGGGCGCAACGCTTGGCGCGGCCGTGACGGATTCCGGCTGCGACCCGGACTCGTCCTTGGGAGAGAATTTCTCTTCCAACATGTTCTGCAGCCGGTCGTAGTTCGGCCGGTCGCCACCGGCCAAAGCCGGTCCGCCGGCGAGGAGCGCGGCGAGGGCGAGCCAAGGGGCGCTGCTACGCGTCAACATCGTTGTTCTCCTTCAGCACCTTGGCGAGACCCGTTTTGGGGCCGTCCCGGTGCACAGCACATCACGTGACATTGCCTATCTTGGGGCGTGGTGAGGCGCGGACTATTTCTTCCACCAGTTATCCCACCAACCAACAACCTTGTCTTTGGCAACGCCGGCGGCGTCCTTGGCGGTTTCCTTAGCGCTCCACGCCTTGTCCTTGATGTAACCCCACCAAGACTGATCGGGTTCCGGCGCGGGCGCAGGTTCAGGTGTTGGAGCCGGGGCCGGTTCTGGTGCCGGCGCAGGTGTAGGTGCCGGCTCAGGAGTTGGCGCAGGTGCTGGTTCAGGCGCTGGCGCCGGAGTTGGTGTCGGTTCTGGCACCGGCGTCGGCGCAGGTTCAGGCGCCGGAGCCGGCGTGGGTGTTGGCTCTGGCGTCGGAGCCGGTGCCGGTTCCGGAGTCGGGATCGGTGCCGGCTCGGGCGCCGGAGTTGGTTCTGGAGTTGGTTCCGGAGCAGGCACCGGCGCTGCACCGATTTCGAATTCGGGATCGACGTTCAGGGTTCCGTCACTGGCGATACCTGGATCGAGGCCCTTATCCTTGCGCAAGGACGCGACCAGCGACGTAAACACCGGCACATAGACCGACAGCGTCTTGTCGCCCGCCTTGATGCGTTGGCGCGCCTGGAAATGCAGATGCAGGCTCGTCGACGGCGAGCCGTTCATGATCTTGGAGACTTTGCCGAGCACTTGACCTTGCCGCACTTTGGCGCCGGTCTTGACGGTGATCGTGCTCGAATGCATGTGCAGATAGTAGTAGTCGGTGCCGTCGTCGCCTTTCAGCTGGACGGTGGTATTGGACGTCACGTTGGTGATCATGCCGTCGACGACCGCGACCGCTTCCCAATATTTATCCTTGTAGCTCGGTGGCCGGATGTCCTGGCCCTGGTGGCCGACGCCCGATGGGCACAGTGGCATCGTCCAGCCGCGAACTTCGCAGTAGTTGTCGCGCTGCTGCATCGCGTCGTAATTGCGCCGGTCGCTTTCGCTGCCGCCTGCCGCGCCCTTGCCACCCCAGCCGCCGCCGCCATAGCCCCAGATCTGGGAATTCATGTGCGGATAATTGCCGGCGCCAAGTTTGAGCGGATAAATGATGTTCGGCAGATAGACGTAGCGATCGGCTTTGCGGCCGCGCGTCTTGTCCTTTTCGAGCAGATCACCGGGTGGATTATAAGCAAACTTCGGCTTCTCCGGCGCCGGTTGCGGATTGGGCGTAGGAGTCGGAGTTGGCGCAGGAGTTTCGCCGCCGGCGCTGCCATCAGGATTTGGCGTTGGTGTGGGCGCCGGATCAGGCGTGGGAGTTGGCGCAGGTGGTGTGCCGCCACCGCTATCAGGGGCAGGCGCTGGATCTGGGGCAGGAGTAGGTGCCGGGTCGACGACCGGATCGGGCGCCGGCGTTGGGGTCGGCGTGGGCGACGGCTCTGGTGTTGGCGCCGGCGTGGGCGTCAGCTGGCATTTTGCCAACTGCAGTATAGCCTCGCCCTTGGAATTTGTGCTGGCGTCGCAATTGGCATCGCGCTCGAAACGCTGCAACGAAAGTCCCGATGGCTGCTCAGCAGCGAGCGCCCGCAGTTCGGCATAGGTTCTGAGGTCACGGCCGGCGGTCGCGGCCGGCGAAGGCTTGAGAGCGCCGAGGCGCAGCGCCTGTTCGGCACGCAGCACTTGGCCCGCGGTCATGGCAGCTAGTGCCGTGCCGAGCAGCAATTTCGCACGACGCGACGCGACCACGTGCCCCCCTCGCAACTGTTACGCGGCGCGACGGCGCCCGCGAGTTCCCAAAAGTATCTCAAACCAGCCCCGGGTAGCAACGAAGCCGGCACTTCGGCACTGGTCCGAGGCCCGATCCCTTGCCCGCCGATGCACTAGGGCATCACTCTGCCGGTGGCTCGCTCCGTCGTTTAAGGTGCCGGACTGCTCGGCGCGCCTCCTGACGTGATCAAGGATTTCAGCAACAGCTTGGTATGGTTCGGCAATTTGTAAGAGGGCAGGCCTTTGGACAGGACCCGCACGATCGCTGCCTGAATGTGGGCCGGCACGCCCGACGGCGGCGGCAGCACACGTCCGAGTTGCGACACGGCCTCAAGTCCCATCGAAATGCTGGTTGGGCCGCTTGTCGGCGAACTGAGGAACGACGGCCCGACCCACAGCGTCTTCGTCCAGTCGCCCTTGATGACGAATGGGATCGGCACCTCGGCCACGGTAATCGTCTGATTGAGGTTCTTGGTCGGCAACTGCACATCGCCGCGCGACTTGACCTTGGCTTCGGGGCCGGTGATCGACAGGTCGGGCGCGCTTTTGACGATCCCGGACTTGATGTTGTAGTTGGCGGTAAGTTTCTCGAAATTGGTTTTGCGCTCGGGATTGAAGCCCCACGACCCGTAGTTCCAGAACTGATTGATCATGCGCTGGACATCCCAGCCCTTAAGCGCGCCTTTGCCCATGTCGAACTTGGCCGTGCCATCGAGCGTGCGGATAAGCTGATCGACGTTCTGGCCGGTTGCGGTGGTGGAGAGCGTGACGTTAGCGGGTCCGATCAACAGTTCCTTACCGATCAATTGCTTGGTGATCGGTTGGGCTTCGACGCCGGTCATGGTGAGATCGACGCGCGATTTAACCGGGTTCGACTTGCTGTCGATATCAACCGAGCCGCGCGCGCTGCCTTTGCCGACGCCGAGTTCCTCGATCTTGGCGGCCAGCTTGCCGTCGGTCAGGTTGGTGCGGATGCGGCCCTTCTTCAGATCGAGATCGCCGAACGCCAGTTCACCGGCGTTGACGGTCAGATCGAGATCGACGGTATTCAACGCTTTGAGATCGATGGGCTCGACACTCCACACGGGCTTTGCAGGCTTCTTGACGGCTTCCAGGACCGGTTTCGGCGCGGCGGAGGGAGCGCTCTCGCTGTCCTCCAATTCTTTAAGTTCGGCGGCGAGCACGTCCCAGGTGCTTTCAAACTGCGGTGTCTCATCTTCGGCCGGTATCGATTCCGGCACAGCACCGGGCGTTGGCTTGGGTGCAGGAAAGAGCACCGCAAGGTCGACGCGTGGCGTATCCAGTGTTCCTGAAATGGCCGGCCGCTGTTTGCTGTTGTCGATTTTGCCGGTGAATTTTCCCGTGCGGCCGTCGACATCGAACTCGGTGTTCTGCAGCGTCACCACGTTGCCGCCGAGCTGGGCGTTGCCCTTGATGAAGCCGGGGCCGAGTTTCTCGATGTCGGCGTTGGAGTAGCCGAGCCATTTGACGAGCGCGCCAAATGCCGGGCTCTTGGCTTCAATGTCACCGGCGAACGATTTGGCGGCGCCGACCGTCGCCTGGCCCTTGACCTTGGCCGTCACGTGCTTGGACGTCAGCGTGCCATCGATCAGCGTCGGTTTGCCCGAAATCACACCGGCGATGTCGTTGACGGCCATGTCGTAGTCGATGATCTCGCCGCGCATCTGGACTTTGCCGGTGCCGGCCGCGCGCCGGTTCTTCGGGTCAGATGTGCCTTTGAACGAGATCGAGCCAAGATCGTCCGGCACCGCATCGGGAAATCCGAGCCAGCCGGCCAGATCGCGCGCCGACGGGCTTGTGGCTTCGATTTCGCCCGCCAGCAATGGTTCGTCGCCGATGGCCGCACTTCCTGAGAGCTTGGCGTTGAGGTGCTTGGATTCAATCATCAGCCCGAGGCCGGTCATCTTGCCTTCGAGCGCGGCTTTGACGTCGGCGACGGCGATATCGAAGCTCAATGGCTCTTCTTTGAAGCGCGCCGTACCTTTGGCGGCCGCGCCGCCGTATTTCTCGTCAATCGCAAGACGCGTGTTGATCTTATCGAACACCAGCGCGCTGCTGCGGACCGCGTCGCTGTACGACACTGTTCCATTCGTGATGTGGGTGATGGGCATCGCGAGAAGCGAGCCGGGCGCGCCGCCGCCATCGCTTGCCCAGTTGGTGCGGCCTTGGGCGTCGCGGACAAGATTGAGTTCCAGTCCGTCGACCGTGACTTCCTTGATATTGAACTTGCGGTCGAGCACGTCCTGGCGCGGCACAGTTGTTTTGAGGGTCTTGGCCTTGAGCAGCGGGCCGGTGCCGACGCCAGCCGTTCCCGAGACGCGCACATCGCGCAGTTCGACCTCAACCGGGTCCTTGGTCAGAACGTAGGAGGCCGAGCCGATATCGAGATCACGGCCCGTGGCGTCTTTGATGGCCTTGCGGATTTCACCGGAGATGAAGCCGGATGGCGGGAAGACGAGGAGTACCCCGGCGATAACCACGGCGGCGATGACGAGGCCGAGCAGCAGCAAGCCCCAGCGGATACGCATCCTCGGCCGGCCGGATGCGGTCTCGCTCAGCGGCGTACTCATGACTTAGCCCTCACGCGGTCTTGCTGACGGGCGGCACGGGCCGCTCGCCTCTTAACATCACAGGCCGGAACTTAGCCCAGGCTGCGGCCAACCGCCAACCGTTCGCGTCGTGGGCCACGTGATCGCTGCTCGGACGGACATAAAGACGACAGGTGTGGCCCGCTCCGGCTTGCTTCGGCGGCCTCCGCCCCGGTATCATGGCTGCAATTAAGGCGGCGGTCCCGCAATGGGGCCGATGCCAGGCGTGCCATGGTCGAGGCGGTGTGAGATGTCGGTTGTGATGCGTTCCGCGGTTTTGGGTTTGGCGTTAGCAGCGATTGCGGTGCCACCGGCGTATGCCGAGGACATGATCGGCGTCGACTGGTCGGGCGGCGAGATCAAGCAGTTCGTCGATCAGCGGAAAGCCGAGGCCGCGCGCGGGGCGGCCCCGCAGCTGCCCTCGGGCCTCGACAAATTGAAATTGCCGGTGCTCGCCTTCCAGGGCGCGCCGGATCTGGTGCAAAGCTCGTTCCCGGGTCTCGGTCCGCAGCCGATGGGCGAGCGCGCGGTGCATACCGATGACGCCAATCCGGTCTGGTATCAGATCGTCGATACCTACGGCGACATCTCGGTCAGCGTCGCGGCCGACCTGCGCGTGCAACATAAGTTCGATGCCAACTTCCCGGTCTACGGTGCGCCGGCCGCAGCGCCCACACCCGGTGCGGCTCCGAGCGCGGCACCGGCTCCGGGTGCGGCGGCTCCGAGTGATGTCTCGGTGTTCGACAGCACGCAGGAAGAAAACATGGAAGGCACGATCGCCGAATACACGATCACGAGGTTCGGCGTGCCCTACACGATCACGATTGAATGCACCGCCGCCACCAAAGCGCGCTGCGCCGACGTCAATCAGGTGGCCAAGGATAGCGAGCTGTTGAAGATCATTGCCGCGACTCCGCCGGGGTAGGGGGGTGGCAATCACGTCACCGCCCCCTTCGAGGGGGTGGTGATCGCGCGGCCGCCAGATCAGGAACCGTAGGTTGGGCTGAACCTTCTTGTGAAGCCCAACGACTTGCTACAAAAAAGTTGTCGGGCTTCCCCCGGATCAAGTCCGGGGTCAGCGCCAGCCTACAGCCTCAAGAGATTCACAATTTCACCCCTTCACGCCCCCGGCAGCGCCAGGATCTGCTTGGCGATGA
>JANORU010000205.1:0-5328 GCA_031415475.1 Hyphomicrobium sp. | reverse complement strand
GCACGGTGATCGTCGCCCAAACGCTCTATTCGAGCACCAAGGACCACATCAACGAATTCGCCACCTTGCGGGCGCTCGGCTCGACATCGGGCTACATTCACAAAGTGATCCTGGCCCAGGCCGGATTGAGTGCGGTGGTCGGCTATCTGCTTGGCATGCTGATTTCGTTCGGCATTCTATTGCTCAGCCGCGATTCCCCACTACCTCTCGTCATGACGCCGGGCCTCGCCTTCTGGTTGTTCGTGCTAACCCTTTTCATGTGCGCGATTTCGGCGGTATCGGCGATCGTAAAAGTCACCAAGATAGATCCAGCAACGGTGTTCAGCCGATGAGCGAAAGTCCCGTTCTCGAAGCCACCGATATCGTCAAGGAGCTTGGCAAAGGCGCTGGCAAAGTCATGGCGCTCAAGGGTGTCGGGCTGTCGCTCGTGCCCGGCGAACTGACTTTGCTGATGGGGCCGTCCGGCTCCGGCAAGACAACGCTGCTATCAATCCTCGGCTGTATTCTGTCGCCGACCTCCGGCTCCATTCGCGTGGCCGGCCATTCGACGGAAGGTCTCAACGCGGAGTCGCTCGCCGAACTACGGCGCAAGCACATCGGCTTTATCTTCCAGAGCTACAACCTGTTCCCGACGCTCAATGCACTCGAGAACGTTCGCATCGCGCTCGATGTGTTGGGGCAAAAAGGCTATCCGGCGGCGGCACGGGCCGAAGAAGTTCTGCGGGAAGTCGGCCTTGGCCAACGCCTGCAGAGCTTTCCAGGCAACTTGTCAGGCGGAGAGCAGCAGCGTGTGGCGGTTGCGCGCGCCATTGCCGCCTCGCCATCGATCGTGCTTGCCGACGAGCCGACCGCCGCACTCGACAGCGAGAACGGCCATGCCGTGATGGCGCTCTTAGCGCGCATCGCTAAGGAACAGCATCGCAGCGTACTGGCCGTCACCCACGATCCGCGAACGCTCGGCTACGCCGACCGCGTCATCCGGATTGAAGACGGAAAAATCGTCGGCGAGGAACGCCGGCCTGAGGGCGTCAACTCGCCCGAAATCACCGATTTGACGAAGAAGAGGCGCAAAGCAAATGCTTAAACTGGATCCGACCGTGCAGACGTTGTCTGCGGCGGGCATCATCGCCATCGCAATCAGCGTGCTCCTCAACGGAACGCTGTCGCTGCATGGCGAAGAACAGAAGGCGGCCGCGACTCCAGCCGCTGCCACCACCCAGGCTGCCAACGTCAGCCAGGGACTTTGGGCTGCGTCGGCAACCGGCCGCGTCGAGCCGAAGGAAGGCGAAATCCGCATCGTCGCGCAGACGCCCGGCAAAATCGTCGAGGTCGCCGTCAAGGCAAATGACCGTGTCGCGACCGGCGATCTGCTCGTCCGGTTGGACGATGAGGACATGCTTGCCCGCCTCGATGCCGCGGCTGCCGAAGAAGCCGTCCGCGTGCGCGAACGCGACGAGGAAGATGGCGGGGATAAGCCGGCTGCCGATAAGCCGGCCGATGCGACGAAGCCGGCAGCCGGTGCCAAGGCCGCCGCCGACACCCGTACGCCGGGTCAACGCCGCCGCTCGGCCGACGATGCCGAATCAGCCGCCGAGCGTGCCCGTTTCACGGCCCGTCTCGCACTCGATGCCGTCGTTTCCAAATCACACGCCGGACCGGCGCCGGCCGATGACGTGGCTGCGGCCCGCACCAAGCTCGACGAAGCCAACACCAAGGTCGCTGCTGCGCGCGAGCTTGTTGCAAAGATCAATGCCGAGGCAGACATGCCGTTGCCGACGAGACTCGAATCCGCCGTGACGATTGCGCGATCAGATCTCGCTCAGGTCGAGAATGCGATCGAGCGAACGCGCGTTCGTGCTCCGTCCGATGGGACCGTTCTGAACGTCTGGGCCAAGGTTGGCGAGTCGGCCGCTCCGTCGCCCGAAGCGGCCCTCGTGTTGTTTGGCGATATCACCGGGCTCCGGGTGCGCACCGAAGTCGAAGAGCGCGACGTCGTCCAGGTCAAGGTCGGGCAACGCGTCGTTGTCCGCGCTGACGCATTTCCAGGTAAGGACTTCGAGGGCGTCGTGACGTCCCTGGCGCCGGCCCTTGGGCCGCCGCGTATTCTGTCGCGCGGACCTCGCCGTCCGAACGACGTCGAGGTTCTCGAAGCCATGATCGCGCTCGATGGGCAGCCGCCGCTGCTGACCGGTATGCGGGTCGACGTGTTCTTCAAAAACGAAGGCCCGGCGACCTAACGCCGAGCCCCAGAGTCAAAAAGACTGGATTGTCAAACTCCGGGTGCCTCACAGCACCCGGAGTTTTTTTGTTACGCGTTGCGTGCTGTCGCGTCGATGTGGGCGGCGAGTTGCGGTTCGATGCCAAGCTTACTGGCAAGATCGGCGAGGAACGCCTTTTCGCCTGCGCTGTCAGGTTCGATTGCAATGCGCGCCGCCGTATAGACCTGCAGCGCTTCTTCACGCGTACGCACCAGAGCCGCGAGATCGGACGGCCGCGCTGGGTTACGCAACTCTTTCTCGATAAATGCGCGCGCTTCCGGGTTGGCGGCTGCGTCGCCAAGCGTCGCAAGCACCCGCTGGCGCTCACCGTCATCGATCCGGCCATCGGCGGCGGCGGCGGCGATCATGGCTCGAATAATAAGTGTCGCGCCCTCGTTGGTTACCGCGTCGGGCTCGAAGCCAGATCCTTGGGGCGCCGCCGCCGCCGCCGCCGCAGTAGCGCCCGAAATCAGCGGTTTGCCGGCTTCATAGTTCTGATAGGCCTTGTAGGCGAGGCCGCTGATCAAAGCGATCGCGCCGAGCTTGACCGCACCTGTCGCGACGCTGCGGCCGGTTCGCGTGCCGAGCAAAAGGCCGCCCAGTCCGCCAAGCACGGCACCGGCGCCGAGCTGGTTGTTGGCAATCATGTCTTTGATCTGGGCGAGTACTTGGTCGGGCGACTTGCCACCCATCGCCTTGTCGAGCGCGTCGCGGGCGGCGGTCGTTGCGCCGGTTGCTTCACCAGCGCGAGTCGCGCCGTCTTTCACGCCTTCAGTCGCCTGGGTCAGCGCCTTGGTCAGTGTATCGAGAATGTTGCCGCCCGATCCCCCGCTGCCGGCACCGATCTTGTTCAGGATGCTATCGAGGCCGCCACCTTGGCCGCCGGCTGCTTGCCCGAGCTTGCCGAGGATATCGCCCAATCCACCGGACGCAGCACCGCCGCCGCCGCCCGTCTGCGCTGGGCCACCACCAAGAATTTGACCGAGGAGATCGCCAAGGCCGGGCGCTCCTGCACCTTGCTGTTGAGCTTTTCCGCCACCGGCGACGATCTGTTCGAGAAGCGACTTGGCATCAAACATGGGGGTCTCCAAACATGAACTGTGAGTGACGGGCATGTATGCAGTCCCTGCTCAACCGACAATAGCTGCTCGGGACAACAGTTACTCCGCCGCCAGCGGCCGGGCCGGGCTTTTCGTCTTGGCGGCGAGCGCGCGTTGTTCGGCGGTCATAGGCGGCACGCGAACCGGCACAGCATCGCCCTCGTCTTCGCTTTCGTTCGGGTGAAACAGCTTCGAGCCGATCCAGGAGACGCCGCGCGAGAGATCGTCCATGACCGTGAAGAACGACGGCACGAATACCAGCGACAGAACCGTCGAGACAATCAAGCCGCCGATTACGGCGATTGCCATCGGCGCGCGGAACTCGCCGCCGTCGCCGACCGCCAGCGCACTCGGCAACATGCCGGCCGCCATGGCGATCGTCGTCATGACAATCGGACGAGCGCGCTTGCGCCCGGACTCGAGCAAGGCTTCGATCCGTTCGGTGCCGCGGGCAATTTCCTCGACCGCGAAATCGACGAGCATGATGGCATTCTTGGTGACAATGCCCATCAGCATGAGGAGGCCGATATAGACCGGCATGCTGATCGGATTGCTAGTTGCAATCAGCGCAATCACAACGCCACCGAACGACAGCGGCAGGGACAGTAGAATTGTGATCGGCTGGAAAACGCTGCCGAACAGCAGGATCAACAACACGAGTACAATCATCAATCCGGTGCCCATGGCATTGATGAAGCCATTGGCCACTTCGTCTTGAATCTCAGCATCACCGGTCGCCAGAATGCGCACGCCGTCGGGCAGGCCGACTTTCGTCGTGACAGCTTCGAAGTCCTCACGCGCCGTGCCGAGCGCGAAACCCTTGATCAGGTCGGCGCCGACTTCGGCGCGGCGTTCCCGGTCGTAGCGATCGATGGCGCTCGGGCCGCGGCTGAAATCGATCTCTGCAACCGTCGAAAGCGGGATGGCAAGTCCGGCCGTATTGGTGATGCGGAGGTTTTCGATCCGCTGCAAATCTTCGCGAGCCTTTTCCTCGATCTGCACGCGGATGGGGATCAGCCGGTCTCCGGACGAGAACATGGCGAGGTTGGCGCCGACATCGCCGATCGTGGCGACGCGTACCGTTTCAGCAATCTGATCGGGCGTGACGCCAAGGTTGGAGGCTTTGTCGAGCCGCGGGACGACGCGGATTTCCGGCCGGTCGATCGCCGCTTTCGAGGCGACGTTGAAGAAGCCGGGCAGTTGGCGGACGGCGGTTTCGACCTTGGCGACGGCTTCGGCCAGGGCCGCACCGTCACGCGAGAGCAGCGAGAACGACAGTTCGCGCTCGCCGCGTTCATTGACGAACCAGGCGCGGACATCGGGGACGTCGGCGATCCGCGCGGCAATGACCGACTTCAGTTCCTTCTGCGGGATTTCGCGATCGGTCTTGGGTACGAGCTGCACGTTGACGGATGCGCGGCGAGGCTCAAGTTGCCCGGTCGGCGATGTGCCGCCGAGGACAAAAACGCTTTTGACCTCGGGGATCGTCTTCAGGATTTTCACGATCTGGTCGGTGGCCGTCTCGGTGTCCTTGAGTCGCGAGCCCGGCGGAAGTTCGACCGACGCGACGACGCGCGCGTTATCCTCATCCGGAATGAAGCCCGTGGGCAGCAGCGACGTTGCGTAGATCGATCCGGCGAACAGGCCGAGACCGACAATCATTGTCAGATAGCGGACGCGCAGAGTTGATCTGAGAAAGCCGACGTAGGCGTCCATCACGAGGCCACCGTCATGCTCGCGGGTTTCGACAGGCCGCATGATGTAGGCGGCCATCATCGGTGTGATCAGGCGCGCAACCAGCAGCGAGAATAACACGGACACAGCGACGGTCAGGCCGAACTGCTTGAAGTATTGCCCGGCAATGCCGCCCATGAACGAGACCGGCGCGAAGATCGCAACGATGGTGAGCGTGATGGCGATCACGGCCAGACCGATTTCGTCGGCGGCCTCCATGGCGGCCCGATAGGGCG
>JANORU010000204.1:0-3498 GCA_031415475.1 Hyphomicrobium sp. | reverse complement strand
CTTCGCCGCTGATGAGTTTTTCATGGCGTTGATCTTGGCCGAGTTGACATCGGCGCCTTCGAAGTCGGCGCCGGTGACGTCGGCGCCGGTCAAGTCGGCGCCGGCAATCTCGCTGCCATTGAGGCGGGCACCCGTGAAATCGGCGCCTTTGAGCGAGGCGAACTCAAACAGTGCGCGCGAAAGATTGGCGCCCTTGAACGACGCGCCCTCTAAGTTGGTGGAACGGAACGTCCCGCGCATCAGGCCCATCGACTGGTTCTTTTCGTCGGCTGACAAATCCGCGCCGTCGAGCTTGACGCCCAACATGCTGGCTTTGGAGAAGTCGCCGGCAACGCGCGCGCCGGTCAAGTCCGCACCGTCGAGTTTGGAGCCTATCAACTGCGTGCCGAACATCGATGCACCCTTCAAGTTGGCGCCCGACCAGTCCGAGTTCATCGACCACGAACTGTCGAGATTGACGCCCTCGAGATTGGCGCCGGCCATATTGACCATCATCAGCCGCGACGACTGGAACACCACCCGGCGCAAATCCATTTTCGAGAAGTCGAGACCGTTGAGCGCCTTGCCAGTGAGATCGAGCTTCTCGCCGTCTTTTAGGCTCTTGATGCCGGCTTCGATATCGGCGCGGCTCATCTCGGCCTTGGTGAAGGCGTCGGATTTCAAATCGACCATGTCGAGCATGTCTTGAGCGACGGCGGGCTGCACCAGTACGACACTCAGCAGCACAGCGAGCGAACAAAAAAAGCGGGTCATTGGAACGTTTCCTGTTGTGGTTCGCGCCAGCGTCGCGCGCATGTGTTGGCGTGGGTGTGGCGGGACCCGCCCGCGGCGTCTGTAACTCACATCACCGACCGGGCGGCAACGTATGACACCTCAACGGGTTACGTTGGGTGTTCGCGACTGGTTTCAAGAGCCCACGGCCAACGCTCTGACCGGCGACGCGCACTATGGCGCCAGCCACGTGCCCCGCCAGTCCTTGCCATCCCAGGTCCAATGGGCGCGTCGATGGCCTTCAACGGCGAGATAGAGCCATTCGATCCACTGGGCTTCAAGGATCAGTACTGCGAAATTGACCGCGCCGTCGTCGCCCAAGGCGAAGCGCTGGTCGACCGGCGGCGCATCAAGCGGCACCTCGACCGGCGTGCCGGGCGCGACCGGCTGCTCATAACAGAGGCGGCTCTGCGGTTGCGCGCGCACCCAGCCGGCGCTGGCAACGAGATCGTCATGATGCACCCGGGCTGTCGCGCCGAGCCGGACCTGAATTTTGTGATCGGGGTCGTAGGCGAGCACGCTGGCGCGTTCGGAGCGGCCAATGTGGCTGATCTTGCTGGAGCGGATGTCTGTGTGGAAGGCGAGCGTGCGGTTGTGAGCGCTCGCCCGGCGCAGCACCATGATGCGGCTCATCGGATGGCCGCGCTCGTCGACGGTCGAGACAACGGGGGAATGGAACGCCGACCGGCGATCGATCGCGCCGCGCTCCAGCATCGCCCACGCCTGCGCCAGCGAACCGTCAAGACTGTTGTAGAAGCCGGGGATCTGGCGATCGACCGCGCGCATCATTGAGGCCTCCGTTTGGCCCCTCCATTACGCAAGCGCCGGCTCGTTGGATGCCTTGCGACATCACCCCAAAGACGCGATCGCCTTATTGGTCGCCTTCGCCGGTCGCGGCATCGGGGTCCGCTTCGGCGACGGCATCGCCTGGTGCTGCACCCGATAACGCCTCGGCGACATGTGGCGGGATCAAGACCTTGTCGATGACATGAATGATGCCGTCGGACGCCATGATGTCGGGCGTCACGATCCGGGCGCCGGCAAAGTCGATTGAGCCGACGCCATCGCGCAACCGCTTGTTGATCTCGATCGTCGAGCCGTCGATGGCGTCAACCGTGTAATTGCGCGCCTTGGCTTTCAGCAACCGGTCAGTTGGAAACAAACCGGGCAGCGCGTGATAGATCAGGAGATCGGTCAGGTGCTGGCGATTTTCCGGCGCCAGCAGTTTTTCGCGGAAGTCGGCCGGCAGCGCATCGAACGCCGCATCCGACGGGGCGAGCAGCGTCAATGGCCCGACTTTGATATCGGGATTATCGAGGCCGGCCAGTTTGGTGGCGTTGCCCATCTTGGCGAGCACGCCGGTCGCGACCGCCGCTTGCCTCAAGTTCGGCGGCGGGGCTTCTGTCGTCGCCTCCTCGGCTGTGGCCGGCGCAACCAGCGTCAACCAGCGCGGCAGCGCACTGACCGGCGTGTCGCGCGGCACCGGCGCGGCGGCTGGCTGCTCGACAACGAGCACCGCGCCCTCACCAACGTGCTGCTTGGCGACAAAGCCGATCACGACCACACCGGCCGCAAACAGGATTGGCACCAGATGTACACCGAGCCGCTGCATGTGGATCCCCCCAAGATCGCCCCAATTCGTCAACGAAGCCGCGCACGGCTTCGCAAATCCCCGCCGCGCACGCTCTCAGTATTCGCGAGTCCCTGCAACGTGGAAAATGGCGATCAGACAATGAAAACAGCGTTCTGGAATCTGGGCCACTTTTGCCGCGCGGCGCGTCACTGCCAACCTGGCGCGGGATGCGCTAAGATCACTGCGACACGCGCCGCCTTGTGCTGCGGCGCACAACGAAAGGTCTGACGATGTTCGATCCGCAAAACCCGCCCGCCTTGGCCGTCTCGCGCTGGTTCAACACCGAGGGGCCGCGCGCGCTCGCCGATTACAAGGGCCGCGTGCTGATCCTCGCCGCCTTCCAGATGAACTGCCCCGGCTCGCAGAAGCACGGCCTGCCGCAGGCCGAACGCTTGGCACGCAGCTTCTCTGATGACGAGATCGCGGTCGTCGGCCTCAACACGGCGTTCGAGGAGCACGGCCAGCAAACCGAAGCAGCCCTCGAAGAGTTCATCGGCGCCAAGCACCTGTCGTTCCCGATCGGCAAGGACCAGCCCAATGGATCCGACGTGCCCAAGACCATGGCGGCCTACGAAATCCAGGGCACGCCGGCGATCTTGATTTTCGACCGGCAGGGGCGGCTGCGCCGTCACTATCTCGGGCAGGTCGACGACATCCGCATTGCCGCCGAAGCGATGGCGCTGGCCATGGAAGCGCCGAACGCGCCGCACGAACAGTCGATGGCGGTCGAGCGGCGTCTGGCGGCCGCACTTGTCGACCCCGACGCGCATCATCACCACGACCACGATCACGCCGGCGGCTGCTGCGGCGGCGCTCATGCCCACGATCACGACCATGATCATCAGCCCGCGACCACCGAAGGCGATCACGCCAAAGCCGAAGGCGGCTGCGGCGACGAAGGCTGCGGCTGCAAGCATTGACGCACTTCCCCTCTCCCCGTAGCGCCTCGCGCGTACGGGGAGAGGGTTGGGGTGAGGGGCGACCGCTGGTACGAACCGGGTAGAACCCTGACAGACTAGACCGGGAACATTCCTGACAGTTTTGCTTGTGTCTCCAAGGGGGAGATTCAGGCGATGGCTTTCAAGGAGACGTGC
>JANORU010000203.1:0-2013 GCA_031415475.1 Hyphomicrobium sp. | reverse complement strand
GGCTTGCGGAACTGCGCTGCCGCCTCGCGGAAAATATGAATGCTCTCGGCCTCGAGAAGGTCGAGATGCGAAATGCCTGCCGTCATGTCGAAACGCCCTTTGCTTGCGGCCGATTGTGAAGGCCGCATTCCTTGCCGTCTTCGTTTTCCCACCACCAGCGGCCGGCGCGGATATCCTCGCCCGGTGTGATGGCGCGGGTGCAGGGCTGGCAACCGATCGATGGGAAGCCCTGGGTGTGCAGCGGATTGATCGGCACGTTGTTGGCGGCGACGTATGCTTCGAGCGTATTGAGGCTCCAGTCGGCGATCGGGTTGACCTTGATGATCTTCTGGTTGCCGTCCCATTCGGCGAACGGCACGTGCGAGCGTTCGGAAGATTGTCCGCGCCGCAGCCCGGTGATCCAGCCATTGGCACCGGCCAGTGCTTTATTGAGCGGCCGCACCTTGCGGATGCCGCAGCACGCCTTGCGGCTGTCGATCGAAGTGCGAAAGCCCATGATGCCGTCGCGCGCCACAAGCTCCTCGACCTCGCCGGCGTCGGGAAATGTGATGCGGATTTTCAAACCGTAGCGCTGCTCGCTGGCGTCCAGCGTTTCGAGCGTCTCGGGGAAATGGCGGCCGGTATCGAGCGTGAAGATGTCAATGTCAGCGCCGCTCGCGGCAATGGCGTCGAGCACGGCCTGGTCTTCAATGCCGAGGCTCGTCGAAAAGGCAATGCGGCCGGGAATGGCCTCGCGAATGAGTGCGATGCGGGCATTGAGATCGGCGGTTGCGGCCAGGGTCGAATCCAGCGCGACGGCGCGCTCGGCCAAGCCGGGTGAACCGGCGGCCGATGGCCCCGCAGATGTCTTAGCAGTCGTGCTCATGGCAACCTCCACGCGGCCGGAACATATGAGAAATCGATTTCTAAATAAAGGGGTATCGAGAAATAAGAATGCCGTATCACCACTTGAGACGGCCGTGGAAGAAAAATCTTGCCAGAATTGGGAACTTGGAATGCCATGCCGCCAGGCCCCCCGAAAACGTGGCCGGGGCTTAGCTCCGTGTTTACGATGACGAGACGCCGCGCGCTGCCATCCAGGCCAAGGCGCCTTCGGCGGCGGCTCTGCCGGTGGCGAATGCGGCCTGTAGCAAATAGCCCCCTGTTGGCGCGTCCCAGTCAAGCATTTCGCCAGCGACAAACGTGCCCGGCTTGGCCGTCAGCATCAGCCCATCATCGAGGGCGGAGAAGGGCACGCCGCCAGCCGTCGAAATTGCCCGCTCAAGACCGGCGACCCGGGTGATCGTCAGCGGTAGGCATTTGATCCGGCTGGCGAGGCCTTCAGGATCGCGCGGCAGGTCCTTACCAGCTTCTCTCAGAACTGCGATCTGGGCGGCGGACAGACCAGCCTGTTTGCGCAAGACATTCGAGAGGGAATCCTTCGACCGTTGCGTGGCGAGCAGACCGGCAAGAGCCGCGTAGTCGAGATCGGGTTTCAGATCGATCGTGAGCGTGCGAGACGATCCCATGCCGATGGCCGCAGCGAGTGCATAGACAGCCCCACCTTCAAGTCCGCGCCGGGTGATGACGGCTTCGCCGCGCTGTGTGACGCCGTCGTAGGTGACCGCAATGCGTTTCAACGGCTGGCCTTCAAACTTTTCGAGCACGATCGGCGACCAGGGAATTTCCAGTCCCGCATTGGCCGGCCGCAGCGGCACGACCGGCAGCGTCTGCTCGGCAAATGCCGCTTGCCATGCGCCATCCGATCCAAGGCGTGGCCAGCTCGCGCCGCCCAGAGCGAGAACCAAGGCATTGCAATCGGCATCGACGATTGCGCCGGTCGCGTCATCGCGGATTTGAGGCTGGCCCTGCGCCGACCATCCGAGCCAGGTGTGACGCATGCGAAATTCAACACCCAGCTCTGTCAGCCGGGCCAACCATGCGCGCAGCAAAGGCGAGGCTTTCATTGCAGCGGGAAAAATGCGGCCGCTGGTGCCGACGAAGGTCGTCTGACCGAGTGACTCCGCCCACGCG
>JANORU010000202.1:0-11352 GCA_031415475.1 Hyphomicrobium sp. | reverse complement strand
GGCCGCCGTCGTTGTTTGCGGCGCCGCTTTCGGCGAGGCTTTAGCGCCGCCCAGAGACGTACAACAGACATGCTTATCAGGGTGCTGGGGGCGGCTGCCGGAGGCGGCTTTCCCCAATGGAATTGCAACGGCATCAACAGTGCGAGCGTGCGCGCCGGTAAGCCCGGTTTTCGCGCGCGTACGCAGTCGTCTATGGCGATATCCGCCGACGGCGAACGTTGGGTGTTGCTGAACGCGTCACCGGATCTGCGCGAGCAACTCGCGGATGCTCCCGCACTTTGGCCCAAGGCCAACGGGCTACTGCGCAACACGCCGATCAAGGCGGTGGTGCTGACCAACGCCGACGTTGACCACATCATCGGCCTTATCAATCTGCGCGAAGGCCAGCCGTTCTCGATCTACGGTTCGGATCGCGTGCTGGCGACGATCCATTCCAACTCGGTCTTCAACGTTTGCAACGAGGCGATCGTGCCGCGCCGCGTCTTGCCACTCGACCAAGCGACGACGCTCGAAGGAGCCGGCGAAGACTTGGGCCTGATCGTCGAGCCGTTCGCCGTTCCCGGCAAAGTCGCGCTGTTCCTTGAGGATGCCTCGAAGGGCGGCAATTTCGGCAGCCGCGACGGCGACACCATCGGCCTGAAAATCACCGCCGCCGCTACGGGCAAACATTTTTACTATGTTCCCGGCTGCGCCGAAGTCGACCCGCCACTCGCCGCCCGCCTGAAGGGTGCGCCGCTCGTCTTTTTCGACGGCACGCTTTATACCGATGACGAAATGCTGCGGCAGGGCTTGTTGAACAAGACCGGCGCCAGAATGGGCCACATCAGTATATCTGGTCCATCGGGGTCGATTGCAGCGTTCAAGGACCTGGACGTCGCCCGCAAGGTCTACGTCCACATCAACAACTCGAACCCAGTGCTCAACGAGATGTCCGAGGAGCGCCGGGCAACCGAGGCGGCCGGCTGGGAAGTCGGCCACGACGGAATGGAGATTAGCCTATGACCAAACCGCAATTGGCCGTTGTGCCAGCAAGCGAACCAGACCGGCTCTGGTCGCGCGATGAATTCGAAGCCGCCATTCAAGCCGTCGGCGCCGAGCGCTATCACGACAAGCATCCGTTCCATAAGCTGCTGCATGGCGGCAAGCTCAGCAAAGGTCAGGTCGCCGCCTGGGCGCTCAACCGCTACTGCTACCAGTCAGCCGTGCCGCGCAAGGACGCAGCCTTTGTCAGCCGCGTCTATGACCGGGCGCTGCGCCGCGAGTGGGTCCACCGCGTACTCGAACACGACGGCCACGGCGACGACGAAGGCGGTATCGAGCGCTGGCTGGTTCTGACCGATGTCCTCGGCCTCGACCGCGACTACGTGCAATCGATGCAAGGCGCACTCCCCGCGACCCGCTTTGCCGTCGAAGCTTACGTGACGTTCGTGCGCGAGCAGCCGCTGACGATCGCTGTCGCCTCCTCGCTGACCGAGCTATTCGCGCCCAAAATCCATAAAGAGCGCATCGCCGGCATGCTCGAGAACTACGATTTCATCGACGATCACGTGATGGCCTATTTCAAGAAGCGGCTCATTCAAGCGCCGTTCGATGCCACCTTCGCCCTCAATTACATCAAGGACAACGCCAAGACGCGCGCCGAGCAGGAAGCCTGCGTCGATGCCGTCCGGTTCAAATGCAACGTGCTGTGGGTGCAGCTCGACGCGCTCTATCACGCCTATGTCAACGGCAACGTGCCGCCCGGCGCCTACCGCCTGGAGGGCCAGTGATGGCCGATACTCCTGTTCGTACGCGCACCATGATCACCGGCGCGAGCCGCCCGATGATGCCCAAACACGTCAAGATGCGGCATGATCCGGGTCGTGGCCGCTGGATCATTCTCGCGCCTGAACGCGTCTTCAATCCCGACGACACGGCGGTCTCGGTCCTGAAGTTGTGTGACGGCCAAAACTCCGTTGCTGACATCGCGGCGGCCTTGGCGGCCGAATATCAAGCGCCACTTGACGTCGTGACAGAAGACATCGTCGCCATGCTGCAGGACCTTGCCGACAAGGGCGTCGTGCTAGCCTAGGAAGGATTTTCGAGCCATGAACGAGACAGTGCCAAAGCACATTGTCGAAAACGCCATGCCGGTCTGCGCCCGCACCCCCGATGGGTCGCCTGCGGCCGGCGATGAGACCGATCCGGCGCTGTGCGCGCGTGCTCCGATCGGCATGCTGTGCGAGCTGACGCATAAGTGCCCGCTGCAGTGTCCGTATTGCTCGAACCCAGTTGAGCTTGAGCGCGCCAACACGGAACTCACGACCGCACAATGGCAGGACGTGATGCGCCAGGCGGCAAGCCTCGGCGTGCTGCAAATTCATTTGTCGGGCGGCGAACCGACGGCCCGCAAGGACCTCGAAGAGATCGTCAAAGTTGCCGCCGAAGTCGGCCTTTATACCAACCTCATCACCGCCGGCGTGACGCTGACGCGCGATCGGCTGCTGAAACTTGCCGAACTCGGCCTCGATCACGTTCAGCTTTCGATCCAGGATGTCGATGCCGAGAACGCCGACCGCATCGCCGCCTACAAGGGCGGGCTTGCCAAGAAAATCGAAGTCGCCAAGTGGGTGAAAGAAGCCGGCCTGCCGCTGACGGTCAACGCGCCCATCCACCGCCAGAACATTCACAACGTACCGCGCATGATCGAGTTCGCCGTCGAACTCAACGCCGGACGTGTCGAGATTGCCCACGTGCAGTATTACGCCTGGGCGCTGCTCAACCGCTCAGCCCTGATGCCGACCCGCGAAGCCTTCATGACCGCCGCCAAACAAGTCGAAGTGGCGCGCGAAAAATACAAAGGCATTATCGTCATCGATGCCATCGTGCCCGACTACTACGCCAAGTTCCCCAAGCCCTGCATGGGCGGCTGGGCGCGCGGCATCGTCAACATCACGCCGTCGGGCCGCGTGCTGCCGTGCCATGCGGCGGAATCGATTACTCACCTCACCTTCGACAACGTCAAAGACAAGAAGCTCGCGGATATCTGGCTGACGGGCGACGCCTTTCAAAAGTACCGCGGTACCGAATGGATGAAAGAGCCGTGCCGCTCGTGCCCAAGGAAGGACATCGATTTCGGCGGCTGTCGCTGCCAGGCCTTCGCGTTGACCGGAGACGCCGCCAACACCGACCCGGCCTGCTCGCTGTCGCCGATGCATGACAACTGGGCCACGGTTGCCGAAGTCGAGAGCCACAGCGCTCCGACAGATTTCATTTACCGCAAGGTCGGCGGCGCCAAGCCGAAAGTGCCAGCAGAACCCGCTGAGTAACCTCATGGCCGCCAGATTGAGGCAGCCATGTTGCTTTTTGTGATCACCAGTTTTGCCGTCCGTGCGGCAATCTGTTCAGATCGGGTTCAGGAAAAAATTGGCAATATGGGTTTGAGCTTTGATCAGGCTCATGTGGACCGGCGGGGCCCAAAGAACCGGCGGCCATTCCATCTTTGGGAGGACTATCAATATGATGAAGTGGGTTCTGACGGCTGCACTCGTGCTTGCCGCTCCGGCCGTTGCCTCGGCCCAGGACGCTGAAGCCGGCAAGGCCGTCTTCAAGAAGTGCGCCGCCTGCCACCAGATCGGCCCCGAGGCCAAGAACGCGCTCGGCCCGAAACTGACCGGCGTTATCGGCCACAAGGCCGGCACAACCGAAGGATACGCGGGCTATTCCGAAGCCCTGAAGAACTCGGGCATTGTCTGGGACGACGCCAAACTGCTGGCCTGGATGGAAAAGGACGACGCTGTCGTGCCCGGCAACAAGATGATCTTCCCGGCCGGCGTCAAGGACGCGACCGATCGCGCCAACCTTCTCGCTTACATTAAGTCGCAGGCTCCTGGCGCAGCAGCCGCGCCGGCCGCGGCCCCCGCCGAAGCTGCTCCGGCTCCTGCCCCGGCGCCATAAGCCTGACACGACGGCATCAAGCCGTTTGAGTTTGCCGCCGCTGGAGACATCCAGCGGCGGTTTTCGTTTCACAATCGAGTAAGTCCGTGGGTGTCCGCCACCGCCAACCACGCGCGCACGGTTTTGCCGCGCACGACGATGTCCGGCGCGATGTCGGACATCGGCGCCAAAACAAACGCCCGTTGCTCGATCAGCGGGTGGGGCAGCTTCAAGCGCTCGGTGTCGATGGTTTGAGTGCCATACGTCAGTACGTCGATATCGATCAATCGCGGTCCCCAGCGCTGTTGGCGCACGCGACCCATCTCAGTTTCAACAGCCAGACAGCGCTCAAGAAGTTCGATTGGCGACAGCGAAGTCGCGACTCCTGCGCAGGCGTTGACGAACCAGTCCTGATCTTTGACGCCCCACGGCTCGGATCGATAGAGCGGCGAACGGCGGACGACGCGCACGTCGCCCCGCTCCTCAAGCAGGTCGAGCGCGCGCGCGATGTTGCCGGCCTTGTCGCCGATGTTGGAGCCAAGACCCAGCACGGCATCGGCGTGCGCCGGGACAGCGGATGCCGGCTCAGTCATACTTGATATAAGAAAAGCGCATGTCGCCGGCGGGCGTGCCTTCCAGCGAGTTCGACGTATCGAGCCCCGGCTGCCAGTTGACCACCTCCTCGATCTTTTTGGCCAGCGCCAGATCCTTGTCGGTGATGCCCTTGGCCGAGTGAGTCATGAGCCGCACCTCGACCCAGGCATACGAGGCCGTGATATCCGGGTGGTGCCAAGCCGCTTCCGCCAGATGGCCGACAGTGTTGATCACCATCAGCGTTCCCTTCCAGCTATTCGTCTTGTAGGTGCACCGCACCCAGCCATCCTCCAGTTTCCAATGCGGCAGGTTTGCCGCCAGCCATTCGGTGACTTCGGTCTCGGTCATGGGTTTTTCGCGCGCTGCGGTCATGGCACTCTCCTCGACGGCGGGCAATGATTGACATCGTGGCGACAACCGTAGATCGACTGAGGCCGGGTATGCAATTCCTGCGTCTTGGTTGCGCGGCGAGGCACCCGCTCCACGTGGCCCGGCAAGCGATGCTTTTTGGCGAAGTTTCTTGAATGACTGCCGTTACCGTCCGCGCACCGGCTCGTTTGCATTTGGGGTTTCTCGACCTCAACGGCTCACTTGGCCGCCGTTACGGTTCGCTCGGGCTCGCGATCGACGATCCGGCGACGGAGCTGACACTCACTCCGGCCGACCGGTTCGAAGCCCACGGGCCGGAGCGCGAGCGCGCATTGATCGCCGTTCGGCGCTTCGCAGCGCTGTTTACGCCCGGTCAGGCCTTCAAGGTCGAAGTGACGGACGCCATTCCCGCTCACGCCGGTCTTGGGTCCGGTACACAACTCGCCCTTGCCATCGGCGCGGCCGTCCTCAGCCACGCACGCGCCAAGCGCAAACCCCACGAACTCGGCGAACTGGTCGAACGCGGCGCGCGGTCGGCAATCGGCATCACAGCCTTCGAGCAAGGCGGGTTCATCGTCGACGGCGGGCGCGGCACATCCGGTCACGCGCCGCCGCTCATCTCGCGACTGCCGTTCCCTGACGATTGGCGCGTCATCCTGGTGCTCGATCCGCGCGAAACCGGCGTTCACGGCGAGAAGGAAACGACGGCCTTCAAGGCGCTGCCAGAGTTCTCCGAAGCCTTGTCTGGCGAGCTGTGCCGTCTAACGCTGATGAAGCTCTTACCCGCGATTTCCGAACACGATCTCAACGCCTTCGGCGAAGCCCTGTCCGCCATTCAACACACGGTCGGCCATCATTTCGCAGCGGCCCAGGGCGGCTCGCCATGGTCGAGCCCGGCGGTGGGCCGGATCGTTGCAAAGCTAGGCGAGGCCGGTGCCACCGGTTTGGGGCAGAGTTCATGGGGCCCGACGGGGTTTGCGTTCCTACCCACTGAGGCTGCGGCGCGCCGTCTCTATTCATCTTTAGTCGAAGAGGCTAAAGCGGACGGACTGGCGCTGAGGATCGTTGCGGGACGCAACTCGGGCGCAACCGTAAGAAGCCTCTAAAGCCCAACGAACACATCGCCTTAGGAGACCTTGGATGAGCGACGCCACGCCGATTCTGCATATGCTTGACCCGAGAAAGCACGTCAGCCCGTTCGACGTGAACATGGCAGCGGACGCCGGCTACAAGGTCATCGTTCCCTATACCAACGTTGAACTCGCCGATGTCACACCGCTCATTCAGGACGCAATTTTCTCCCGTCCGCCGAACTACGGCGTGCGCACCGGCTTCTTCATGGGCGGTAAGGACGCCATCATGGCACTCGACATGATGGAAGCCGCCAAGAAGGCGATGGTGCCGCCGTTCGAATGCTCAATCTTCGCCGATCCCGCAGGGTCCTTCACAACTGCGGCGGCCATGGTCGCCTGCGTGGAACGCGCACTGAAACAAAAGTTCGGCCGCGGCTGGAAGGGCACCAAGGTTGCGGTCTTCGGCGCCACCGGCGTTGTCGGCTTTGCCTCCTCGATCATTGCCGCGCTTGAAGGTGCGGACGTCCAACTCGTCGCCCATCGCGGCGTCGAACGCGTTATCAAGGGTGCTGAAGTTTCCAAGCAGCGCTTTGGCGTCGACCTCGAAGCGGTCAACGGCGAAACCGCCGACCAGAAGCGCGATATCATCGCCAACGCCGAAGTGATCTTTGCAGCAGCAGCGGCCGGCGTGCAGGTGGTCTCGAAGGAACACAAGGAACTGGCCAAGAAGCTCCTGGTCATCGCCGACGTCAACGCCGTGCCGCCGCCGGGCGTCGAAGGCATGGATCTGTTCATGGACGGCGCACCGCTGCCCGGATGCGACGCACTCGGCGTCGGCCCGCTGGCCATCGGCGACATCAAGTACAAGTGCGAGAGCGGCCTCTTCAAGCAGATGCTCACCTCCGACACGCCGTTGGCGCTCGACTTCCGCCACGCCTACACCATGGCCAAGCAGCTCACCGGCCTCGCCTGAGCTGTACGGATGTGACCGGCGAAAGCATTCTGATTGCAGGCTATTCCGGGCGGGCTCTCGCACAGTCCGCCCGTCGCGCTGGATACGTGCCGCTGGTGGTTGATTGTTTTGGCGATGAAGACCTCAAAATCGCGGCCGGTGCGTCTCGCGTGCTTCCGGGTGCACTCCAGTCCGGCTTTCATTCAAAGCCGCTGTTGAACGCACTCGATGCACTAATTGCCGAAGCTTCCTCGCCACCGGTCGGACTCGTCATCGGCGCCGGTTTCGAAGACAACGCCGATCTCGTCGAACTTCTCGACCGTCGTTATCGCGTCCTCGGCTGTCCGAGCCAATCCGTCCGCAAGTCCAAGGATGCGCGCTACCTTTTTAAAACACTCGACCGGCTCGGTATCCGGTATCCCGAAACGCGCTTTGAAGCCCCAACCAGCACGCCGGGCTGGCTCGTCAAGCGCGCAGGCGGCAGCGGTGGGCTTCACGTTTGTCCGGCAGATCGCGCTAGGCCGCCGACGCGAAATACGTATTGGCAGCGGAGCGTTGAAGGGGACCTTCTGTCCATGCTTGGCCTCGCGTCGCCCACCGGTCCGGCGTTTGCATTCAGCCGTCAATGGATCGCGCCGTCCAAGGGCCACCCGTTTCGCTATGGAGGCGCGGTACAGGGCTTTGCAGTCGAGGAAGATCTCGAAGCCCGCATCATCGATATCGCCCTCGCTCTTTCGGATGAGCTGGGCTTGAGCGGCCTCGTCTCGTTCGACATCATCGTTGTGTCGGGTGAGCCGCTCCTGATCGACGTCAATCCCCGCCCCGGCGCAACACTCGACATCTTCGATGACGCGCGCGGCACACTGTTTTCTGCGCATCTGGCGGCGGCCGCCGGTCAAAGCGCCGCCGACGTCTTGCAACGCTATTGGCAGCCGCCGCCTGCCAAGGCCGCAGCCTATCTCTATGCGGATGCTGGCCGGCTCGAAATCGGAGAGGTTGCGTGGCCGGAGTGGGTTAACGACCGCCCACTTCCAGGGTCCAGGCTCCTGCGTCATCAACCGGTTGCGACCGTGACCGCCGTTGGCAAAACCGCCGATGAGGCCGAACGCCTCTGCCGCGAACGCTTGGGCGCGCTCGAAAAGATGCTGTATGAGAACCAAAACGGGGAGGACCAAGCTTCATGATGACCAATCCTAGTCCTGCGCCAAGCGTCAACGCGCGCGCGGAACGCATTGTTGAGACGATCGCGCAAAACGCAGCCGCTCTGCGCGTCGCGGTCTCGACCGGGGAAGCCGGCGAACGCCGCATCGATCTCGGAGCTGGCGTGCCCGGCGGCCTCGAAGCCGGCCGCCTGCTCGGCGAAGTGTGCATGGGTGGCTTCGGCACCGTGGCGCTAACCTCGTCGTCAGGCCTCGCCAACTGGCCGCTCGGCGTTCTCGTGCATTCGTCGAACCCGGTGATCGCCTGCCTCGGTAGCCAATATGCTGGCTGGACGATCTCCGACGAGGCATCAGGCTTTTTCGCATTGGGTTCAGGCCCGGCCCGCGCCCTGTCGCGCGTTGAAGAACTCTATCAGGAACTCGGCTACGTCGATCATCACAACAAAGGCGCACTGGTGATCGAGGGCGACAAGGCCCCGCCGCCCGCCGTCGCCGCGAACGTCGCCGCCGCCTGCGGCATCGCTCCATCGAGCCTGACGATCCTTTACGCGCCGACCGGCAGCCTTGCCGGCACCGTACAGATCGCCGCCCGCGTGCTCGAAGTGTCGCTGCACAAGGCGCACGCACTCCACTTCCCGCTTGAGAATATTGTCGATGGCTACGGCGTCGCGCCGATCGCCCCGCCGATCCCAGATTTCGTCAAGGCGATGGGCCGCACCAACGACGCCATCATTTACGGCGGCCGCATCCAATTGTTCGTCAAAGGCTCCGACGACGAGGCTAAGAAACTCGCCGATGCGCTGCCCTCCAGCACATCATCGTTATATGGCAAGCCGTTTGCCGAGACGTTCGCCGAAGTCAACGGCGACTTCTACAAGATCGACGCCATGCTGTTCTCACCGGCCCTCGTGACCGTCTCGAACCTCGACACCGGCCGCTCGTTCCAGGCCGGCAAACTGGCCCCCGAAATCGTCGAACAGAGCTTCGCCTGACGGAGGCGCGCGTGACCACGCCTTCGATCACCATTGGCACGCGAGCGGGCTCAAAGCCCAACCCGCGCATTGTCCTGTTCATCGAGGAGGCCGGCGGCGACTGGCATGCCAAGCGCCTCAAGGAGGCGTTGGAGATCCGCGGCGCGTCGGTCGTCGTCACAACCCTCAAAGCCTGCGCCTTCGACACGCGCAAGCCGTCAGGACTTGATATTCCTGGCTTCGACGGCACTCTGCCCGACGGCGCGTTCGTGCGCTCGATCTCGACCGGCTCGCTCGAACAGATCACCATGCGGCTCGGCATTCTCCATGCGCTGCGCGAGAGCGGCGTGCGCGTCTGGAACGACGCCCGCACCATCGAGCGCTGCGTCGATAAATCGACTGCCACGTTCCTGTTCCAGAAGGCCGGCCTGCCCGTTCCCGAAACCCGCGTCGCCGAGGGCATCGCGGCCGCCCGCACGTACGCCAAGGAGATGGGACACACGCTGGTCTCAAAACCGTTGTTCGGCAGCCAGGGCAACGGCATCATGCGCGTCGATGCACCCGACGCACTCCCCGCACCCGAACAGGTTGGCGACGTCTACTACCTGCAGCGCTACCTGCGCGCGCCCGACGACGTTCGCTTCGAAGACTGGCGCGTGTTTGTTTCGCGCGGCCGCATTCTCGCGGCCATGTCGCGCGTTGGCCGGACCTGGATCACCAACGTTCACCAGGGCGCCGAACCGGTGCTGATCGAAACCGACGATCACATGTCCGAACTGGCGCTCGAAGCCGCCAAGGCGATCGGCGCCGATTATGCCGGAGTCGATCTGATCGCCGACAATGCGGGTCACCTGATGGTGCTCGAAATCAATTCCAACCCGGCTTGGAAGGGATTGCAGAGCGTCACCGACGTCAACATCGCCTGGACGCTGGCCGAGGACTTCCTGGCCTCGCTCTCCGAGCCGGTCCGGACGTGAGCTATCCGCTGACAGACGAGATGATTGCGCGGGCCTATCTCGACGCTTGCCGTCTCGATGTGGCAGCACTCAAACCCGGCAATGTCCATCGCTATGCCGGGGGTCACGGCATGGATGTCGCCGACTTCGAGAAAAGCGCCGAGGTCACCGCCGAAATCGTCGCCGATGACACGCTCAGCCCCGGCGACCGCATCCGCCGATCGGTCGAGGCCACCTTCGAGGCCGTCGGCTGCAACACCAATCTCGGCATCCTACTTCTCACCGTGCCGCTCGCCGTCGCCGCCGGCGCACCCGCCCTTACCAGCGCGACACTCAGCGCCCGCACCGGCGAGGTCCTCGACCAACTCGATGCCGGCGACGCGGCGGCCGTGTTCGCCGCCATCGCCCGCGCCAGTCCGGGCGGGCTTGGGGATGCGTCCCAGTACGACGTCCGCACCGCGCCGCCTGCCGGCATCAGCCTCAACGACGCCATGCGCGCTGCCGCCAGCCGCGACCTGATCGCGAGCGCCTACCGCGACCGCTTTGCCCCCGTCTTCGCGCTCGCCAAACAGCTGTCCCAGCGCGCCAAATCCCGCCGTCTGACCGAGGCCGTGACCCTCGTTTTTCTTGACGAACTAGCGGCTACGCCTGACACCCACATCGCCCGCAAGCATGGCCGCGATGTTGCCGTCAGTGTGCGCGATCAGGGCCATGATTTTCTCCAGCGATCCGGACCTTTGTTCGGCCCAACGCCGTTCTCGCCCGAGGCTCTCGCGGCGCCGCTTGACTTCGACAAGGACCTCAAGGCCCGCGACCTCAACCCCGGCACGCTCGCCGATTTAATCGTTGCAGCGGCCTTCGCCCGCGGCCTCATGACGGGGGCGGACGAGAACGCTTGACAGGGCCGCACAGGGCCGCCATGGAATGCGCGCGCTGGACAGACCATTTGCCCGGGAAGTGCCGCATTAGCGGGCAGACCAGAGGGGCCGATGCAATTCGACTAAAGGCGGATCGCCTCTTGTCGCGGGTGCCCTCCTAGCGTTAATTAGGCGCGGTGCTTAAAGCCGCGCCGCTATCTGGCCAACCGGTCCGGTGACCCGTCACCGTTCGCTGCCAACAAAAGATAGCTCGGGACGAAGACGGACAGCGCCTCCTCGGGAGTGCACCTGAGGCGGATGACTGGAATTGTGTAATTCGAACTGGGAGGAACCCCACTCATGGCCAAGATCAATCGCGTGCTTGTCGGCGAGTCGCTCGTCGGTGACGGCAACGAAGTCGCTCACATCGATCTCATGATCGGGCCGCGCGGCAGCGCTGTCGAATCGGCATTCTGCAACGCGCTGACCAACAACAAGGACGGCT
>JANORU010000201.1:0-4801 GCA_031415475.1 Hyphomicrobium sp. | reverse complement strand
GGCTGCGATCCAGAACGATGCCGTTACCAGCGCAAAAATTGCCGATGGGACGGTGGCGACGGCCGACTTGGCGGACAATTCCGTGACGAGTGCCAAGATCGTCGACGGCACGGTCGCAACCATTGATCTGGCGGATAGCTCGGTAACCTCGGCAAAGATCGCTGACGGGACGGTGGCAACGGCGGACCTTGCGGACAATTCCGTAACCTCGGCGAAGATTGTTGATGGCACTGTGGCCACGGCTGATCTGGCGGATAGCGCTGTGACGACCGCAAAGATTGCCGACGCTTCGGTCACCAATGCCAAACTCGCGTCGAACGCGGTTGGCACGACCAATATTCAGAATGGCGCGGTCACATTCGACAAGCTCGACGCGGGTGTGCAGTCCGTGCTGAACCAGAGCTTTGGCACACTGGCCGAGCATTCGGCAGCACTCGACCGGCAGGGAGCCGAACTCGTCCGCCATGCCAAGCACCTGGAAGACCTTGATGCCGGCGTTGCCATGGCGCTGGCGATGGCCAACATTCCAATTGTGCCCGGCAAACAGTTTTCCCTGGGGATAGCCATGGGAACCTACGAGGGCGAAGAAGCATACGCTGCAAAACTCCATTGGATGCCGGCTCCGGATATTGCCATCAGCGGCGGAATCGCGACCAACTCCCGCAACAGTACGGCCGGGGCACTCGGCGTTTCGATCGGCTGGTAATCTGGCCGGACTGAAGCGGGCGCACCCCACAGAATAAGACCTAGGAGTTCATCCATGTCGCAGACCTTGCGGATCGCCGCGGCTTTGGCCGTCGCACTCGGTGCCGGCGCATCGCTACTTGTGCCCCTGCACGCTGAAGACAAAGCCGTGCCGGCGTGGGGCGCTAAGATTGCCAAGCCGGTGGACAAGGCCTCGACGGCGGCGAAATCCGGCAAGGCCATCGAGACGGGGGCAATTCCGGCTACGGCCCCGCTCGAGACCGAGGCCTTCGCTGATTGGGTACGCGAATGCAAGACGACGCCTGAGGCGAAGATCTGCAACCTTCGCCAGACGGTGCGTGACGACAAGAAGCGGCGGATTGTCGAGTTCGTGGCCATGAAGACCAAGACTGCGGCGTTCATGGAAGTGCGGCTGCCGCTCGGTCTCTCGATCCCTTACGGCGTCGTGATTGCCGTCTCCGATACGATCAAGCTGCCAACCCAACTGGTCGATTGCAATCTCGGGGGTTGCCGGTCGGTGCTGGTGCTCAATGACAAATCGCTGGCCGCACTCAAGGGTGCCAAGGCGATCAAAGTGATCTTCCAGGATTCGAAGTCCGGCAAGATCATCACCATCAGCGGTTCGCCGAAAGGCTTTGACGACGGCATCGCCAAGCTCCTGAAGCCGGTGTAGGTAGCCACCGGCGACGCTTACCGTTGCGCGTTGGCGCGATACGATTTGAATTTCTCGATCACGACCTCCATCTCGGCGTCCGATAAGAGATGCACGGCGCCGAGGCCGAGCACTTTGACGTACTGCTCGGCCAAAACTTCGACCTCGCAAGCGAGTTCGAGCGCCTCGGAAAGTGTGCGACCGCTCGCGATCTGGCCATGGTTGGCCATCAGGCAGGCGTTGACCGCCGAAAGCCCGCCGGCAACATAGGTCGCAAGTTCGTTGGATCCGAACGTCGCGTACGGCACGAGCGGGATCTCCTTGCCGCCAGCGACCGCCACCATGTAGTGGAACGCAGGGATCGGTTTGTGCGCCGCCGCCAGCACCGTCGCATGCAGCGAATGGCTGTGGACTAGAGCACCAATATCGGGACGCGCGACATAGGCCGCGAGATGAAACTGCCATTCGCTTGACGGCCTTAGTTGCTTCGCCGCGACCGATCCATCGGCGGCAACGCTGACCATGTCTTTGGCTGACATCTGGTCGTAGGCGACGCCGCTCGGCGTGATCAGCATGCCATCGCCAAACCGGCACGACAGATTGCCGGACCGGCCGGGCGACAGGCCGGACGCGCTCATGGCGAGCGCCGTCGCGACCAAGTCTTCGCGCAGCGCTTTTTCCTGGCCCTTCTTATCCTGGCCGACGTCGCCATGCTTTTTCTTGCCGCTCATGCGCTGGCCCTTCGTTCCGGATAAAGCTGCAACAGGCCTTCGGCGGTCGCCGGGCAAATGCCGCGTTCGGTTATCAGGCCGGTGATCAACCGGTTCGGCGTGACATCGAACGCCGGATTGGCCGCCCGCGTACCCGGTGGCGCAACGCTAACTTCGATAACCTCGCCCGCCGGCGTGCGGCCGGACATCATGAGCACCTCGTCCCCGGACCGCTCCTCGATCGGAATGTCGCGGCCGTCGGCCGTCGCCCAATCGATGGTCGACTGCGGCATGGCCACGTAGAACGGCACAGAGTTGTCGACGGCCGCTAGCGCTTTGAGATAGGTGCCGATCTTGTTGGCGGCGTCGCCGTTGGCCGTCACCCGGTCGGCGCCGACGATGCACAGATCGATCTGGCCCTGCTGCATCAAATGCCCGCCGGCGTTGTCGGCTATCAAAGTGTGCGGCACACCATGCGAGCCAAGTTCGAATGCGGTGAGGGAGGCGCCCTGATTGCGCGGCCGCGTTTCATCGACCCAGACATGAACGGCAATGCCGGCATCGTGAGCCTGATAAATCGGTGACGTTGCCGTTCCGAAATCGACGCAGGCCAGCCAGCCGGCGTTGCAGTGGGTGAGAATATTGACCGCGACGCCGAACGGCTTCTTGGCGGCCAGCGCCTTGATCAGCGGCAGGCCGTTGAGGCCGATCTGGCGGCACATTTCGGTATCGGCATCGGCCAGTTCGGCGGAGAACGTGAAGGCGGCTCTGGCGCGAGCATTGGGTGCGACAGGGGCGAGGTGGCGGCGCATCTCCTCCAAAGCCCAGCGCAGATTGATGGCCGTCGGCCGCTGGCGGGCCAGGTGATCGATGGCTTTGGTGAGTGCCCCATCCGACGCGTCCGCCTGCATCGCGAGCGCGACGCCATAGGCGGCCGTCACGCCGATCAATGGGGCGCCGCGCACCTGCATGGTGAGAATGGCGCGCGCCGCATCGTCGAGCGTTTTGAGCGTGACGATCTCCAGCCGGTGCGGCAGCCGCGTTTGATCGATGATGTGAACCTTTGTGCCGTCCGCATTTGGCCAAATCGTCCGCCGGTTGGTGTCACCGATCATCATGGCTAGTATCCATGTCCCGGAACGCCCGGCCCAAGCGGGATGGCAAGGGTCGCGTCCAGCCCGCACGCCGGACAGGTGATGCGATACCATTCGGTATAGGGCCGTGCCGACAGGTCGGCGACGCCGGCACCATTGGCGAGACAGCAGGGACAGGCAATGGCCGACGTCGTATCTTGCCGCCAATGGGCAATGGAGGTCATCGCCCTCGCCGTCTCCTCGCGTGTCAGCGGCGCGTGCTCGGCCATGCTCAATGACCCTCGAAGGCCATGACAGCGTGGCCCGTGATGCCAAGACCGGCAAGCCGCGTCATGCCACCAAGGTCGGGAAGATCAATGATGAACGTCGCGCCGGCGACCGTCCCGCCACTGCGGCGCACAAGCTTGGCGGCGGCTTCCGCCGTGCCGCCGGTCGCGATCAGGTCGTCGGCGATGAGAATACGCGCGCCGGCCGCGACCGCGTCTTCATGCATCTCGATGACGTCGATACCGTATTCGAGGGCGTAGTCCTGACCGATGGTCTTCCACGGCAGCTTGCCCTTCTTGCGGATCGGGATAAATCCGCAGCCGAGCCGGTCGGCGACCGCGCCACCGACGATGAAGCCGCGCGCCTCGATACCAGCGACCGCATCGATCGGCACGCCACGGAACGCGTCTGCCATCCGGGTAATTGCCGCCTTGAAGCCCTGGGCGTCGCCCAACAGCGTGGTGACATCCCGGAACATGATGCCGGGCTTGGGATAATCCGGGATTGTCCGGATCAGGCTTTTCAGGTCGCTCAACGGACACCTCCCGGTCAAATTCGCGGCCCAAAATAACAATATTGGACGAATAACGATAGGATGACGAGAGCGGCCACCGTGATTCGCGGGCGGGCCGCGGCAAAGCCGTCCCGGGTTCGGGGAATTATTGACCCTGGCGGCCTGTCATAATTCAAGAGGGACTGACCTATGACCTTCCCGCGCCCCGCCGCCAATGAAATGGACGACCTGCCGCGCACCCTCCGGCGCGAAAAGGAAGCCCGACTCAGGGAAGCGCGCGAGCGGCTCGGCCAGACGGGCGGGTCGCCCTCTGGCACTGCACTGCGCGGCGAGATGACGGCAGAACCGGCTCCCCTTCTGGCGTCGCGCAATGAGGGCTCAAGTCTCGACATGGCAACCGGCGATGCGCCGGCGGCAACCGTGACGGCGCTCAACGTTCCGTTTTTCCATCTCATGGGCTTTTTCATCAAGGCGGCTTTTGCCGCGATTCCCGCCATGATCCTGATGCTTGGAGTGCTGTGGCTGTTCGGACAGGCGCTCGAGACGTTTTTCCCGGAGCTTCTCAAGATGAAGATCCTGATCAGCTTCCCGAACAGTTAGGCACGGGCCTCATCGATCGCCGACTTCAAAGCGTCGGCGCCCGAGAACAGCGTGAAGACATAGGGCTCGCCAGCAGCCTCGAAGCGGATCGCCGGACTGACCCACAAAACGCGATCGGTTCTCAAGTTCTCGATGTTGGCATAGGGGAAGCTGAGAAAGCTCGTCGTCGTTGTGATGGTTTCGAGTTTCGACAGAAACGCCAGCCGGTAGTTCGTGACAACGATCAGGCCGTCGGGGCGGTCGAACCAATTGCGCTGGT
>JANORU010000200.1:0-4068 GCA_031415475.1 Hyphomicrobium sp. | reverse complement strand
TCGGTGGCACGGGTCTTGGGCTTTCGATCGTCAAAAGTCTGGCAACTCTCCATAAAGGCCGGGTCGAACTCTGGTCGGAGCCTGGAAAAGGCACGCGAGTAACGGTACGGTTGCCGGAGGCGGGCCCATCCGCCAAATCCCCGGCATCGGAGCTCGCAGCACCTATCCATGACGAACTGGACCGTCTCCTCGGCTGACCTGCCGGATGTTGAGCGATTGGCCGAACTGATTGCGTTGAAGGTGCGCCCTGGCGATACGCTGGCGCTCAACGGCGATCTGGGCGCCGGCAAGACCACATTCGCACGCGCGCTGATCCGCGCCGTACTGGCAGACCCGGATGCAGACGTGCCAAGCCCAACATTTTCCCTTGTCCAAACCTACGAAGCTCCGCGATTGGCCCTCGCGCACCTCGACCTTTATCGCCTGTCGGGTGCCGACGAAGTGCTCGAACTCGGCATCGACGAGCTATTGAGCACGGGAGCCGTTATCGTTGAATGGCCGGAGCGTGCAGGCACACTGCTCGGCGGCAACCGGCTGGACATTCACCTCGGCGAAGCGAGCGATCCAGGCAGGCGGCACGTTCGCATGACGGCATCCGGCACCTGGGCCGAGCGCCTTGCCCGTCTTGAACGGCTCGCTGGATTTGTGGCATCGCAACCGGGCAACACGCAAAAGCATATTGCCTATCTCCAAGGCGATGCCTCGACCCGCGCTTATGCACGCCTCTTGCCCAATGGCGGCGTCATCATGGATTGGCCACGCCAACCGGATGGTCCGCCGATCCGCGATCGCCTACCCTACAGCCGTATCGCGCACATCGCCGAAGCCGTTCCGGCGTTCGTCGCCGTCGCAGGACTGTTGCAGTCGCACGGGTTCACGGTCCCCGCCGTGCGCGCCGCCGATCTCGACCATGGCTTTCTGTTGATCGACGACCTCGGCGACCAGGTGTTCGGGACACTTGTCGCGTCGGGGGCCGATATGCGGCCACTGTGGCGATCGGCGACCGAGGTGCTAGTCGATGTGCGCGCGTTGGCGGCCGACGCCCGGCAGCCGCTTCGTGCCGGCAGCGGCGAGACGCACGCCATTCCGGCCTACGACCGGCGCGCGCTCGGCATCGAAGTCGAACTGCTGACGGACTGGTATTGGCCAGCGGCTCTCGGCGGGCCCACTCCAGAGAGAGCGACCGCCGCAATCCTGAAAATTTGGAACAGTCTTTTCGATGTCGTGCTGGCGGCGCCTGCCGGCCTGACATTGCGTGACTACCACTCGCCCAATCTCATGTGGCGGCCGGACGGGCCGTCGCTCCGGGAGCGGGTCGGCATTATCGACTTCCAAGATGCGGTCATCGGCCATCCGGCTTACGATCTTGTGTCGTTGTTACAGGACGCGCGGCTCGACGTGCCGGCCGAACTCGAGGCCGAACTGCTGGCGCTCTATTGCGCGATGGTGGCGGCCCGCAACCCCGCATTCGACGCCGAGGCCTTCAAGGCCGCCTACGCCATCCTCGGCGCCCAACGCGCCACCAAGATTCTCGGTATTTTCGCGCGGCTGTGGAAGCGCGACGGTAAACCCCAATATCTGCGCCACATTCCACGGCTATGGCGCTATCTTGATCGCAACCTATCGCACCCGGACCTAGCGGACTTAAAAGCCTGGTTCGACACCCATCTTCCGGCCGGCGCACCGCGACGCCTCGCGGCCACCGCCACAGCGGCGTGATTTATCGGAGACCATCGACCGCCATGCCGCCGCCTCGCGTAACGACAGCCATGGTCCTTGCCGCCGGCATGGGCAAGCGCATGCAGCCCTTGACCGACGTAGTGCCAAAGCCGCTGGTGCGGCTAGCCGGCAAACCGCTGCTTGATCATGTTCTGGACCGCCTTGCGGCTGCCGGCGTAGCGCGCGCGATCGTCAACGTGCACTACAAGGCTGATCTCATCGAGGCGCATCTACGAGCCCGCTCAACACCCAACATCACGATCTCCGACGAACGCGATGCGCTGCTCGAAACCGGCGGCGGCGTTGTTCGCGCCCTGCCGCTGCTCGGCACGGAGCCATTCCTCATCCACAATTCGGATTCGGTCTGGCTTGAGACCCATGACTCGAATCTCGATCATTTGATCAATGGTTGGGACTCCGCATCGATGGATTGCCTGATGCTACTGGCCCGCAAAGAGACAAGCCTCGGCTACGACGGCGCTGGTGATTTCGACCTGCGCTTCGACGGCCGCGTTGTCCGGCGCCAGCAGGGCCACACCGCCCCGTTCGTCTTCACCGGCGTTTCAATTGCCACCCCGCACTTGTTCGACGGCGCGCCAACGGGCGCCTTTTCGCTCAACGTTGTGTGGGACCGCGCCATAGCCCGAGGCCGCGTCTACGGCATCCTGCTCGATGGCCGCTGGATGCACGTCGGCACGCCGCAAGCACTGAGCGATGCCGAACAGCTCTTGGTCGCCAGGCATGGCTGACACCGCCCCTCGCATTTACACGGTGCCGTCCGGCCAACCGTTCTTGGATTGCCTGGCGCGCGCCCTTCTCAACGGCGATCTGCCGGTCAAAGGTGGTGCCGCGCCGGACGCCATCGATCTTACAGGCGTGACGCTTTATCTGCCGACGCGGCGAGCGACACGCGCCTTGCAAGAGGCCTTCCTTCGGGCCGGCCGTGGCCGCGCCATGCTGCTGCCGGCGATCAAGCCGATTGCCGAGGGCGATGAGGACCTCTCTCTGCTCGCCGGAGCGGTGAGCGGCAATCCCTATGCCGGAGCCGATCTGCCGCCGCCGATTTCATCGCTGGAACGCCGCCTCGTCCTGACGCAACTCGTCATGCGCTGGTCTGAGACGATGCGCGACACGAACCTCAGCTCAGGCGGCGAGCTAGATCCTTACGCGGCAGCCGGCAGCAACACACCGGCGCAGGCGGTCGCACTCGCCAGCGAACTGGCAAGCCTCATGGATATGGTCGAGACCGAGAACGTGTCGCTCGATGGCCTGGCGACGCTCGTGCCGGATCAATACTCGGACCATTGGCAGAAGACGCTGACATTCCTGAACATTGTCACGACCTACTGGCCAGCCCATCTTGCCGAACGAAAACTTATGTCTCCCGCCGGACGGCGCAATGCCGTGATCCTGGCGGAAGCGGCCCGGCTCCGCTCGATGCCGCCGGTGGGACCGGTGATCGTCGCCGGCGTCACCGGATCGGTGCCGGCAACCGTCGAACTGATGCGAGCCGTTGCTGAATTGAAGCACGGCGCAATCGTTCTACCGGGGCTTGATCAGGAACTCGACGAAGAGAGCTGGCAGGCGATCGTTCCCGATCATCCGGAACATCCGCAGTTTGGCCTCAAGAAGCTCCTCGATGCTTTGGGAGCTGCGCGCACCCATGTCTCCACGCTCACCGGCGCCGAACCGTCGGCGCGGCAGGCCGCGCGCGCGGCATTTACCAGCGAAGTGATGCGTCCTTCCGGCACGACCGGGCGATGGCACACGTACACGGAGGCCGCGCGCGCCAGTCGTGCCCTAACGCCCGCACTGGACGGTGTGGCCCTGATCGAAGCGGCTTCCGAGGCTGACGAGGCGGAGGCGATCGCGCTCATCATGCGCCACGCGGCCGAAACGCCGGGAAAAACTGCGGCGCTCATTTCGCCCGACCGGCTGCTTGCCCGGCGCGTCGCCAACCGGCTGATGGCTTGGGATATCCGCGTCGACGATTCCGCCGGCCGGCCATTCGCCAAGACCGTGCCGGGGGCGTTCCTGCTCCTCGTCATTGACGCGATGGCTGAGAGCTTTGCTCCTGCTGCGATCGTGGCCCTGTTGAAGCATCCCTTAGCGCGTCTCGGCCGCGATCCGTTTGTCATGCGGCGCGCCGTGCGGGCGTTGGAAATCGCCGTCTTTCGCGCACCCTATCTCGGCGCAGGGCTTGACGATGTCGCAAAGTCGCTCGAGCGTGCCCAGCACGACACCAGCACGGGCGCCCGGCGCGATACCGCTGTCAAACGTTTGTGGGACGAAGATTGGACCGCAGCCCACGCACTCGTCGCGGACTTGAAATCAGCTTTTGCGACGCTT
>JANORU010000199.1:0-5671 GCA_031415475.1 Hyphomicrobium sp. | reverse complement strand
GGCAAACGGATTTGGAAACTGGTTCAGGCGCCGCTGCAACGAGGCGGCGTTACGTCAGTGCTCAGCGCACGGCCTTCGAAAAGCGGGAGCAGCCCGCGCAGCAGAGAACGGCGCGACCACACACGAGCTCATGGCGATCTTCGGATGGCAGACGGTGAAGGAGGCGGAACGGTACACGCGATCGGCCGAACGCAAGCGTCTGGCAGGCAGCGCGACGCGTCTACTCAGTCAAACGAAGGCGAGCAAAAAGAGAACGAAAGATCCCCACTTTTGACGGTGATCTGGTCCCCACCGTGGACCGCGCATTGAAACTGCGGAGTTTTTTGACGTAGTGGTGCCCAGGGCCGGAATTGAACCAGCGACACTGCGATTTTCAGTCGCATGCTCTACCAACTGAGCTACCTGGGCATCAGCGACTACGCCCGGAGCCGGCACGCCGCGAAGGCCGTCTTATAGGGAGAGAGTTGGCCCCTGTCCAGTATGGCTTTCGGGCGCTTTTTCAGGGCATGAAGTGGGGTCAAAAGCCGCCGGTTCATCCGCGTTCGTCGTCGTCGCCGGGGACGCCTTCGGGAATCTCCGGCGTGCCGTCTTCGGCTGTTTCAGCCGGCCCGCCAGCAATGGCATAGCCACCGCCAAGCCAGCGCGCGAGATCGATATCCTTGCAGCGCTTCGAGCAGAACGGGCGCGTCGCCGGCGCGCTTGGCTTCTTGCAGACCGGACAGCGCATGACCGACACCGTTGTTCCTCGCATAGCCAGGCTGATCGTCAACACCGGACGTGGTGCCGCCTATCCGGCTGATGTCTCGGCGGCCCTGAGCCAATTGAAGTGCAGCGGGAAACCTTCGTTGACCAGCATGTTGACGACTTCGGTCAGCGGCAAGCCGACCACGTTGGTATAAGAGCCAACGATCTTTTGCACGAAGCAGCCGGCCAGCCCTTGGATCGCATAGCCGCCGGCCTTGTCTCGCCATTCGCGCGAGGCGACGTAGGCTTCGATCTCGGCATTCGTCAAATGCTTGAAGCGCACTTTTGTATCAACGATTTTGGTTTTGATCTTGTCGTCCGGCGTAATGAGGCAGAGCCCGGTCAGCACCCGGTGGGAGCGGCCCGACAGACGCGACAGGAATTCTGCCGCCTCCTCGATCTGCTGCGGCTTGCCGAGAATACTGCGATTGATGGCAACGATGGTATCGGCCGCCAGCACGTAGGCACCAGCGACATCTTTATCGTTGGCAATCTGATCGCGGGCCGCCTCGGCCTTGGCGCGCGCCAACCTAGAGACGAGCCCGCGTGGCATCTCAGCCGTTCGCGGGGTCTCGTCAATCGACGACGGGCGCAGCGCATCCGGCTCGATGCCGGCTTGCCTTAACAGCATCAAGCGGCGCGGACTGGCACTCGCCAGAACGAGTTTTGGCCGCACGGACTGCGGACCGCCGGGCCGTGGCCGGGAGAGTTCGGTGCGCAACGATTCGCGGCGCGGCCGCTCGGCGCGGCTAAACACTGAAAAAAGGGCGGCTTTGGCCGATGTCATGGGGATAGCGTCTCGTCGAAAGATGCGGGGCCTGTTCCTTGCGATATAGCACTGATGGCAGAGTTGGTAGAGTGGTAAGGCGCGGGGATCAGGCAATCACCACCACTGTTATCCGAATTGCGATAACTGCGTTGCCACGGGGCGGCAATCCCATGATAACTCGGCGAGGGAGACGAAAACATGACCCCACGTGACGCATTGGCCGCCATGCTCGGCAAGACCGGCTTGTTCGGCGGGCTGGACGAGACAGAGCGCAAGGCTATCGCCGGCGAAATGCACGAGATGAGGTTCGACAATGGGCAGATTGTTTTCGGCCGCGGCGATGCAGGCCGCGAGATCTACCTTGTCACCAGTGGCCGTGTCCGCCTTTCGGTTCTAACCTCGGAGGGGCGCGAACTGTCTTTTGCCCATGCTGAGTCGGGCCAGGTGTTCGGCGAGATCGCAGTCCTCGACGGCGGGGCGCGGACGGCGGACGCCACCGCCGTCGGCAAGACCACAGCTTATTCGCTGACGCGCAACAGTCTGAACCGGCTGATTGAAACGCGATCTACGGTGCGCGAGGCGGCAATCAAATTTCTCTGCAATCGTGTGCGCGAGGCCGACCAGCAGCTGGAAGGCATCGCGCTCTACCCGATTGAAGTCCGGCTGGCGCGGTTCTTCCTCGCCGCCGCCCGGCAAAAGGGCGAAGTGAAAGCTGGCACGAAAGTCACCGTCGAACTGCCCATCTCACAGAGCGAATTGGCCCTTCTGATTGGCGCGAGCCGGCCGAAGGTCAATGCTGCCCTCGCACTTCTTGAAGATGGCGGCGCCATTCAACGTGGCGAGAAGTCGTTCACGTGCGACATCGATGAATTGGAGGCGATGTCCGGCGGAATTTGAGCCGGCCGCTTGTTCTCACACCTGTCACAGATCACCGAGCATACTCGCGCCGCCGCAGCGTTGAACCCTGGGCTCCACAATGGTTGATGGCTCAAATGCAGGACTGCCCGGCTGGCGCGCGAAGGCGGCCGGATATGTCCGACGTTTGAGTTCGGCACCCTTCGTCGGCAGGCTGCGGGTAGCGCTCAATGTGCTCGCTGAAGCGGGGACGTCAGGATATCCGCCTGAAGTGAAGCGGCGGCTGATGATCCTCAATCTCATCGCCTACCTGGTCATGGTGTCGACGCTGGTCTACGCGATCCAGCATACTTTCCTCGACTATGAGAAGTACAAGCCGATCATCTGGATCAACATCGCACTCGTTGTCACAGCGGCTGCGGTGCCATTCTCGCACCGGATCAACGAGATCGCCGGAGCCCTGATCATTGTCGTCTCCGAATATATCGCACTCATCACGTTTGCGATGTATCTCGGCCGCTCGGCCGGTGTGCAGCTCCAATACATAGTCGGCGCGGCGGCACCGTTCGTGGTGTTTGGTTTGAATCGCATTTGGCTCGTCATTGTCGTCATCTTAATCGGCATCGGATTGCACCTCGCCTCTTGGTTCAATTTCCCGCAGTCAGCCACTGGCCTGCTGGCGGAGAAGGAAGTGATCGATTCGATCTACGTGCAGGCCGCCATCACCACTTTCGGCCTGATTGCAGCCTCGGTTTATTATGCCTTCCGGTTGGCCGAGAATGCCAAGGCGGAAACCGACAGCCTGCTGCGCAACATCCTGCCCGATGCCATTGTCGAACGGCTAAAGGCCAATCCCGATCAGGCGATCGCCGATACATTTCCGGATGCGTCGGTGCTGTTCGCCGACATTTCCGGGTTTGTGGCCTTGGCGCGCAGGCTTGGCGCCGAGCAGACGGTCTCGCTGCTCAACGAAATCGTCACCGAGTTCGATGCGTTGAGCGCTCACCATGGCGTTGAAAAGATCAAGACGATCGGCGACGCCTACATGGTGGCGTCCGGTATCCCGGAGCCATCGCCCGATCACCTCCATCGCCTCGCGACCATGGCGCTCGACATGCAGGACACCGTGGCGCGCATTGCGGCCGCCCGCGGCTATGCCATCACGATGCGGATGGGCCTTGCATCTGGACCGGTCATGGCCGGCGTTATCGGCCGGCAGAAATTTACCTACGACGTCTGGGGCGACGCCGTGAACCTCGCGGCGAGGCTTGAGAACCTCTCGGTTCCCGGCCGGATCCACGTCTGCACGCGCTGCAAGGACAAGCTCGAAGGCGCGTTTCAGTTGGAAAGCCGCGGTGTCGTCGACATTAAGGGCGTCGGCTCGGAGGCGACATGGTTCCTGAACGGACCACTAACCCACGATACCTAGATCACTTTGCTAGGCGATGGTCACCGCCCGATGCGCGGCATTCGGAATGGCAGCATCATTTTCACGACCGGCGAGGAAAACCGCGTCAGCGACAAACTTTCATGAACCGAAGCGACCCGCTCGCCGCCCAAGCGCGAGGCCAGAATTGAGCGCGCGTAGAACGGCGTGTTCTCGAGCGTTTTGAGAACTTCCGCCTCGCCATTCTCTGCCTGCGTCCGCCGCGACACGCCCCAGGTTGTGCGCGGCAGGCGGACATCCGGCGGGCTCTCAATTCGGGTTACAGACCCGGCGTGATCGATCGCTAAAGCGAGCGACTTTCTCTGCCCACTCTTTTCGGTAACGTCGTACAGTACGGCCGCTCCGTTGCGGGTCGCCGCCCGCGACCAATCCCAGTTGGAAAATCCATCCTCCAGAGGCTCGCTGCCGAAATTGGTATCGAGATAGCCGGAACCCGACCATTTGAGATCGGGCTTTTCGAGTTGCACCTCGATCCGGGCCGCCGGCGCGATCGGCCACCACTGATGACGGCCGCGGCCGTCGAGCGCGAACTCGCCCTCCGTCATGGCCGACGGAATAACCCGGACGATGCCCTTGATCCGCTTTGGGATGAGCGGGGTTACTTCATCAAGGCTGATTTCCAGCGCATTGCCGTTCCAGGCGAGAGCGCTCGGCCCAATACTCAGGCAGTCGGGTGTGCGGCCGACAACGCTTCGATTGCGTTCCGTCATGGCCCATCGGTGACCACCAGCGCCATACAGCGCAACGTTGACGGCGCAGTGGTTTTCCGGATCGCGGCGGCCCGACCAATAATAGTACGGCGAAAAAACGCTGCCGACGAAAGCAATGATCGTCAGACCGTGGCGGCCATCATCGCTCAGTGCATCGACATACCACCAAGCATAGCCGCCGGCCGGAACCGGCCGCGCGAATTGAAGTCCTTGACGATCCTGCGCGCGGCTTGCCGGCCCGACAGCGCCGACAGCGGCACTCCCGGCCCCGGATGCACACTGCCACTCGCCAGATAGAGACCTGGAATCTTGGTGGAGCAGCCCGCCCTCTTGAACGAGGCCGCCCAACCGTGCGACGCCCGGCCATAGAGCGCGCCGCCGGTTCCCGGAAACAGCTGCTCGTAATCGCCCGGCGTTCTCACCAAGGTTTGCTCCGGAGAGCGGCGAATTTTGAGGCCGAGGCGCTCCAACCGGCCAAACGTCCGCTGCTCGCATTGTTCAGTCTCCCATTGTTGGGGTGTTAAGGCATCACCGCGCGCCGGCGCGTTGACGATGAGAAGGAGGCGTTCGGAGCGCCCCGGTTCCAGGATTTTGTCGTCAGCGCGATCTTCGGCGCAGACGTAGATTGTCGGCTCATGTGGCACGCGACCGGCGCGCAGAATGTCGTCAAACTCAGCCCGGTAATTGCTCGAGAAAAACACCGTATGATGCAACAGCGGAAAACCCTCTGTTTCCGCGACTAGCGCCCAGGTCATGGCTGAAAGGGATCGTTCGGTCGCGGCAACCGGCTCTGAGGCACCGCGCGTATCCGGGCCGAAATGGCCGCTCGCGAGCGCGTTAACATCGGCATTGGAAATGACGGCTGCGGCGGCAATAACTTCACCGCTTACCAAGCGCACACCTGATACTTTGCCACGCTCGACGATGATGCGCTCGACCTTCGATCCGTAGCGGAAATTCGCGCCTTTTGACTTCGCCAGTGTCTCGATGGCGAACGCCAAGCTCTGCAATCCACCGGCAATCCGCCAAACGCCCTGCTGCTCGACGTTCGCCACGAGCGTCAACGTCGCTGGCGCTTCGAACGGCGACGACCCGCAGTACGTTGCGTAGCGGCCGAACAACTGCTGCAACTTTGGATCCTTGAAG
>JANORU010000198.1:0-5101 GCA_031415475.1 Hyphomicrobium sp. | reverse complement strand
GCCAAGCATCTGTAACGTCGGTATAGAGCACGGGGAACATGACAAGGAAGCAGACGCCCATACTCGGCACCCGGCAGCCGTATCGCGCCGCCGTCACAGCATGCCCCAGCTCATGGGCACTTTTGACAAGGATCAGCGCCGCGCCGTAGGTCAGCGCGCCGTCCCATGAAAAGAAGTTCTGAAACGTCGAAAGAAAGACGCTCCATTGCCGCGAGACAAAATAAAGGCCGGCGAGACCGATGGCGGCAATCAAGATTGTAAAGGTGCGGGTATAGAGCGGCTCCAGCCATGGCACGATCCGGCGCAGCATCGGCTCGGGACGCAGCAGCGGAATTTTGAAATAGAGATAGTTATGGACGAGCCACATGAACCAGCCGTGCCTGGCCCTATCCGACACTTCAGAGAAATGCTGCCACCGTCCATCCGCTGGTTCGATCGTCAGATTGTGGTCGGCAAGAAACTTGACGAACTGCGCAATGTCGTCGTGCGACACGACGATCCCGAAGTCGCGTTCCATGATGTGGCTGAGATCCGCCGCCGCGATTTCCACGCTCCAGCGCGACAACAGCTGATAGGCGGTGTCGTCGATCTGCAGATAGCGGTGTTGCACCGGATCGATAATCAGCCACGAAACAGCGCCGCCGGGTTCGGCAGCCCCCCGCTCAATCCTAAGTTCCTGGCGAAGGTCCGGAAGTTTCGGCGGCGGAGCGGCAGGGCCCGGCTGCATGACTTAGAGCCCCGTCCATTGGCGAACCGCAGTCAGCGGCCGCCGGAAAAGATAGAGCCAGAGAGGGACATCTTGCCCCGAAATCTGTGCAGTGCCGCGCACGCCAAGACGCGGTACGGGCCGGCTCTCGTCCGCATCGAGCGTGGCCACGACCCGGAACGACACGATATCGCTATCGCCGACTTTGGCCTTGTAGTCGGCGCGCTTGACCGCAGCCGTCCATGGCGTCAGTGGATCGCTGTCGAGGAACAACTTGACCCGCGCGCCGGGCGACAATGTGATGGCATCGGCAACCGGCAGGCTGATACGTGCTTCGACGGCATCGGGATCGGCAACTTCAAGGATACGCTCTCCGACGGCCACCGGCCGGCCGATCAATTCGCGTTTGTCGGCGTAGACGGCCATGCCGCTGCGCTTGGCGTGGATTTCCGTCTTGTCGAGAAGGGCTTTAGCGAAGTCGCGCTCGGCGACCTTCATTTCAAGCTCGGCGCGGGCAATGCCGATTTCATGCATCCCCTGCGTATCGTTGAATGCCGAGCGATGGGCTTGCTTCAGGCGCGCGGCACTGACATCGGCGTCGCGGTTAGCAACTTCAAAGCGATTTCTGAGCGCGGTGTCATTGAGCTTGACCAGGAGATCACCCGGCTTCACTGGTTCGTTGGGGTCGACTGCAATGGTGTCGATCACACCGTCGATCGGGGCGGCGACGACAAACGGCTCGCGTGCAACGATTTCTACCGGCGCCAGCGCCGACAGCGGCACCTTGACGAACATGAGCGCGACGAGGACTGCCGCTCCGGCGGCTAGTTGGCGCCGCGAGATCGAGCGGGCGGCCGTCGTCAAGCCACGCCGGCGGCCTTCAAGTGCTGTCCAGGCGTGGGCATAGGTGGACGCGAGACGTTGGGCGACGAGCACGTCTTGATCGGCCCACGAGTCCTCGCGCGCCAGAACGAGCCCGCCAACCGCGGTCTTGCCACCATGCTTCAATGGCATCCAATAGAGATGATGAAAGGGATACGTTTCGCTGCCCGACGTCTGTTGTCCGGCCACATGCAACGGCAGTATCCCCGCGCTATCGAGGCCCGGCAGCTCGGCGGCGGCCTTCTGCACTACGCCTTCGATCAGCGACACGACCGGCGCGTTACGATCGACAACCGACAGGCTGGAGATCGCTTTGACGTGGAGCGACTTCGTCGGACCGGGCATCAGGACGAATATCTGGCGAGCGCGTGTCAGCTTGCGCGTTTCGTTGGCCATGAGAAAGGTTAGGTCGCGAACCGAGGCGCAATCGCGCGCATCCTGCTCCACCTTGAGCAACGCCAATAAGCCGGAACGGCCATCCGCGGCTTTGACATCGGGCGCTGCCACGGCTGTTTTTGAGACCGGCTGGCCGGCACTCGGCCGTGTGGCACTGGCTGACGTCTGGTTGAGCGGTTTCGACATAGACCCTCAACCAGGGGGAGACGCGAAGTGCGCCTCACCACTCATCCCCGGCAGAACATCGCCGGCCGGCTCATCGAACACCGCGATCACTTTGACCATCTGGCTGACAGCCTCAACGGAAGCTCCGATGCGAGCGACCTTGGCCTTATAGGGCCGGCCGATCTCGTCGATCTCGAAATCAAAGCTCTGGCCAGGCTTTATCCAGCTCAGCCACTTCGACGGCGCAATCAGTTCGACCTCGAGCCGGTCGCCGCCGACGATCACCAGGAATGGCTTGCCCTGTTGCGGCTGCTCGTGCGGGTTGATGGCGAGTTCGGCGACCCGGCCATCGAACGGCGCGATCAGATCGCATTGCGACACGCGGCTGTTGAGGGCGCGAGCCTCGGCCTCTGCCTTATCGACCCGGGCGCGCGAGATCTCGACGTCGTTCTTGCCGACGGCGCGGAACTTTTCTAGATGGGCGTTGCTCTCGAACGTGACTTTCATTTCGCGATAAACTGCGTCGGCGGCGTTGGCTTCGGCGCGCACTCGCTCACAATCAAATGAGATCAGCAGGTCGCCCTTCTTGAATGGCTCGCCGACCCGGAAGCCGACTTTGGCAACGCGGGCGTTGAGGTCGCTCGAGAGCTGGGCTTGATCAACGGCCCGCACGATGCCGCGCGCCGGAACGGACGAATAGTCGCCAATGGCCGTTGTGCTGACGCCACCAGCCAATGCAGCAGCGGATGTCAGCATGACGACGCCGGCGGCACCGGCCGCTCTGAGTGTAGGCGGCATGGAGAAAGCCCGATCTTAGTCTGAGAAACGCGCACAACCCCTTGTTCGCACTGTGCGAACCGAGCCGTTAACAAGTCCTTAACAGCGGCCCCCGACCGGGCGCTCAGAGGCCGAAGATAGAAGAATGCAGCGACTTATTCGGCGGCCGCAACGCGTTTTGACCAGCCGGCGTTGAAATCGCCGCGCTCAACCCAAAGCTGCTTCAAGGACGTGGCCATCGCGTCGACGCTCTGACCTCGGTCGACTTGCCAGGAATAGGGATCAAGACCCATCGAAGAGAACAGATTGGCATAGGCGTTCTGCAGGGTCGCATAGGCAATGTCATACTTCGCTTCAGCGACCAGGGTGTTCATGCTTTCGCGAATGAGTGTCTGTTTACTGATGCGTTCGGCTGCCGCTTCGGCGCGCATCTGTTCGAGCAAACGGCGTTGAACGTCGCGATACTCAGCAGCTGTCTTGAGTTCCTTCTGAGCGTGCAGGAAGCGGATGCGCGACACGTGAACCTGGGTCATGACCGCCATGGTGAGGGCGAGCGACCGTTCGGTCAGCATGTCGTCCTGACGGTCGATCAGGTCACTTTTGGCGCCGTACGAGAACACCTTCATCAAGTTCCAGCTGGCTTTCGCACCCCAGTTCACCCACTCGTTGTGGAGCAGAAAGCTGTTGGAATCCCAGTTCGCACCGGCGTACGTCTGGATGCCCGGCAACATTTCAAGCAGCGCGGCGTCGGCTTCGTGTACGTTGATGCGCTTGCGGTATTCGACCTCGCGCAGTTCGGGCCGGTTGAAGACCGCCGTACCAATCATTTCGTCGAGGCTAGCCTTCAGAGAGAGGCCGCCGGAACCGCTCGCCTTATAGGCGAGCGTGAACTTGGTGCCCGGTTGCACGTTCATAAGTGCGGCGAGCTGGGCCTTCGCAGTGTTGAGTTCGCGTTGCAGTTCGCCGATCTTCTGTTTGATCTCGATTAGCTCGCGCTCGTAGGTGAGTGCGGTAATCGGCGAGGTATCACGCTCGTTGTAGAGCTGGCGCGTTTCGGCAAGTGCGGCGCGGGTTTCGCCTTCCAGAGCCGACAACTTGGACATCAAGCGCTCAGCGCTGACGGCACGCCAGAACGCAGTGCGGACATCTTCGACGACTCGCTGAATGACTTTACGGCGCAGCTCATCCTGAATCAGAACCTTGTCGGCGTCCTGACGGGCGCGAACATACGACAGGCCGAAGTCGAGGATGTTCCAGCTGAACCCGATATCGGACGCGCCGATTTCTTTGTCCTGGCTGGTCGAGGCGCCGAAGTTTTGTTGATTGGTGACGAGGTTGAGGCTCGATGAGGCATTGAACTTATCGCGGCCGGCATAGCCGCTGTTGGCAACGGCATTGGGCAGAAGGCTGAAATGCGAGAGATCGAGTTCGGCCAAGCGTACAGCCGCTTCGGCTTCCTCAACTCGATGGTCGAGATTGTATTTGAGCGCGCGCGCCATCGCTTGGTAGAGCGAGATGGCGCCGGCGACCGGCTCTTGATCGGCGGTAACGCTGGTCAGATTGGCGTCGGCCGCGGCCGAAAGTTCCGTACCTGACAGTGGGACTGGATAAATGGCGCAGCCGCCCAAGGGCAGAACCGCGAAAAGCAGAGCCAATCGTCTTGACGTCAGGCGGTTCATTCAGCGCTGCTCCGGTTGACTACTCACATCAACGCAACGCAACGAACAGCCGCCGATACCGAGACACACGGAAGCGGCTCACTCAACCTGAGATGGTAAAAATCAATCGGCAGATTAGACTCAACTGCCGTTATCACCCGCCCACGGTTAACAAGATATTAACCGTCAAATCGGGGATAAATACCGTTTGAATAGAACGAGTTATTCTTACCTCGCGGAAGATCGATTGGCGCCATCCGGGCCATCGGGTCGCAATCAGACGCGCACACGCTCCACCAACCTAGTCGCGTCGAGAAAACTTCAGTTTCTGATCGCGCAGTATACGGACACTCAAGCATGCCGTTTCGCGCGCTGCTTATCCACGGAAGCGGCCGAACCAAGGAAAGATGTGTGCCGGTGAGGGCACACTTGGCATGTGTAACGACAGAAACTCGCTTGGACGGGCGTTGCCTGACGGCTGTGTGCCATCGAAAAAGTGGTGGAGCCGAGGGGGATC